>CALBTQ010000132.1 GCA_937967875.1 uncultured Pseudomonadota bacterium | reverse complement strand
CCACCGAGATCTACACTCTTTCCCTACACGACGCTCTTCCGATCTCCAATTCATGGCGATTCTCCCATCAATCAGTATACGGTTCAACCGATTCGACACTCCGCCGCGCCGACCGGTAAAACCCGATAGGAGATATTTTCAGTGATTGGCGAGGCCGAGGCAAGGGCGATTATTTTTTCGCGATCGCCAGGCGCAGGTTGTACATCTCGCGTGTATCGCCCATGGCGAAGCCCGCCTGCGCGGCCATATCCAGCGTAGCCCGCCAATCGGCCGGCGGCAGATGCGATTTGGGCTCGCCCAGCAACAGCGCGGCGCCGGGTTTGAGCGCGGCGTGCGTTTGCGCCAGAGCGCCGGGCGGATCGTCCATGTAATGCAGCACCTGCAGCAGCACGGCCAGATCGAGGCTTTGCGACACAAGAGACAGATCGGGCACGGCCGGATCGAGGCGGCGCAGATCGAGGCGGTCGAGCAAGCCGGCGCGCGCGGCGCGACGACGCAGCACGCGCAGTTGCGTTTCGTCGCTGTCCAGGCACAGCACGCGACCGTGCGGACCGACCTGCCGCGCGAGAGGCAGCGTGAAGTAGCCCATCGAACAACCCAGGTCGAGCACAGTCATGCCCGGCGCGGCCAGATCGCCCAGAACCTTAGCCGGTGGTTGCAGCAGCAGACGCACCGGGTTGATCAGCAGCCAGCCTTTCCAGGAGGGAAACACGAACTTCGCCACGAGCGGCTCCTTCCATATATATAGAGGCGCGAGCGGTTCAGTTGTTTTTGAAGCGGTTGGTGATCGGCAACCGGCGATCCTTGCCGAAGGCGCGCACGGTGAGCTTGATGCCCGGCGCGGCCTGGCGGCGCTTGTATTCGGCCAGGTCGATCAGGCGCACCACACGCGCGACGACGGCCGAATCGAAGCCGGCGGCGACGACCTCTTCGGCGCTGCGATCCTGCTCGACGAGCATTTCCAGAATCGGATCGAGCATCTCGTAAGGCGGCAGCGAATCGGTGTCGCGCTGGTTGTCCTTGAGTTCGGCGGTCGGTTCCTTGGTCAGCACGCGCTCGGGGATGATCTCGCGCCCGGCGCGTATATTGATGTGGCGGCTGACGCGATAGACCCAGTGCTTGTAGCAATCTTTAATGACGGCGAAGCCGCCGGCCATGTCGCCGTAGAGCGTGGCGTAGCCGACGGCGGCTTCGGATTTATTGCCGGTGGTCAGCAACAAGTAACCGAATTTGTTGGACAGCGCCATCAGCAGGTTGCCGCGAATGCGCGCCTGGATGTTTTCCTCGGTGATGTCGGGCGCAACGTCGGCGAAAACCTCGGCGAGAGTAGTGTTGTAGGCCTGCATCGCCTCGCCAATGGGCAGATCGTGCAGCGTCGCGCCCAGGTTGCGCGCCAGGGCTTCGGCGTCCTCGCGGCTGGCGTCGCTGGTGTAGCGGCTGGGCATGAACACGCAGACCACGTTGGCCGGGCCCAGCGCTTCGGCGGCGACGGCGGCGACCAGCGCCGAGTCGATGCCGCCCGACAGGCCGAGCACAACTTTCTCGAAACCGTTTTTCGTCACGTAATCGTGCGTGCCCAGCACCAGGGCCTGGAGCATTTCCTCGGCCGGATCCAACGGCTGCTGAACGATCGTCTCCAACGGCAGATAGTCGCTCGTTACCGGCTCGACCGGCACCGCCTCGATGTACCGTCCTTCCTCCTGCGCCTCGCGACGATCGTTGCGCGAACGCGGATCGCGCAAACGATCGCGCAACACCGCGCCGACGTCGAGATCGCAGACGACCAGGTCTTCCGCGAAGCTGCGCCCGCGCGCCAGCAGATTGCCGTCGTTGTCGAAGATCACGCTGGAACCGTCGAAAACCAGCTCGTCCTGCCCGCCGACCAGATTGCAGTAGGCGAGAAACACGCCCAGGTCGGCCGCGCGCGTCGAGAGCATCCGCTCGCGCTGCGTAATTTTCCCGTGATGATAGGGGCTGGAGCTGAGGTTGATGATCACCGCGGCGTTGCCGGCGATGGCCTGCTCCTGCGCCGGGCCGTCGGGCACCCAAAGGTCTTCGCAGATCGTCACGCCGATGCGATGCTCGCCGAGGGCGAACACCAACGGCTGCGTGCCGGCCTGGAAATAGCGGTATTCGTCGAACACCCCGTAGTTGGGCAGGCGCATTTTATGATAGACGGCCTGCACCTTGCCGCCGGCGCAGATCGCCGCGGCGTTGTAGGCGTCGTCGAGCACGTCGACGAACCCGGCCGCCACGACGATGCCCTGCGCGGCGTGGGCCAGGCGATTGAGCTCCTCGCGGTTGCGGCGCAGAAAATGCGGACGCAGCACGAGATCCTCCGGCGGATAGCCGGGCACGGCCAGTTCGGGAAAGACGATCAGTTCGGCGCCCAGCGCTTTGGCTTCGTCGACGACGGCGATCATGCGCGCGACGTTGCGGTCCAGGTCGCCGACGACCGCGTTGATCTGTCCCAGGGCGATGCGCAATTTCATTCCTACACTCCGCGGGTGAATCGCCGCGATTGTAGCACAGCCGGATGCCGTCACAACCTCATCCAGCGGCTGTAAAAAAAAATCCGCCCCCGATTTGAATGATCGTTCAAATCGGATATCTTTTCTCATCCGCATCTAGCGGAAACAACACTTGAAAACTTTATCAATCGAATGATCCCCACAGGATCGTTCGCCTGATCGGTCGAGGGAGGTTGGGTAATGCCGGTATTCACACGCAACTGTTTGTTGTTGCTTGGTTTGATGTTGCCGTTATTAATCGGCGCCTGCGGCACTATGGCCGACGATGACGACAATGACGCCCCGCAATCGTCAGCCGACGACGATAACGACAATGACGAAAATGAAAACACGATGGACGCCGTTTCCTCGGCAACCCCTGGCGTGAATTCGATGAGATTGACGGCAGACCACGCCGGTTGGAAAAACGCCGGCTGTACCGTCTGTCATGCCGACGCCCACGATCAAGGCTTTATCGGCGCCTCTTGCGTGACATGTCACGGACCCAACGGCGCATCGACCCGCCCGGCAGGTCATGCGAACGGCGATTGTTCAAGGTGCCATACCGATGCCCATACCGGCATCGCCTATCGCTCGCCCTCCGACTGCCGGATGTGCCACGGCTACGAAGAAGTCGCCAGTCCTGCGTGCGCCTCAACCGAGGATTTTGACGTCGTTATTATCGGCGCCGGCGGCGGCGGGTTGGCCGCCGCGGCAAAATTGGCGCGAAACGGCCTTTCCGTGGCCGTTCTCGAACAGCATTATAAGATCGGCGGATGCATCGGCACCTTCCAACGCGGCGACTACACATTGGAAATCGGTCTTCATGCGATGGATGCGCTCGACCCGCCCGACGGCATGAACCGCGTCGTTTTCGAACAACTGGGGATCATCGATAAAATCACACCGTTGCGGCTGGATCCTCTGTACGTTGCGGTTTGGCCGGGGATCCGCCTTGCCGTTCCCGCCGATGTCGAAGAGTATCGGCAGGTGTTGAAGGATTCATTCCCGGAGGAATCCGCCAACATCGATCGCCTGTGGGACGATATGGCCGGCTACGATATCGTCTTTGGCGCGATCAACAACATCATGGCGGGGACCGTTTCGATCGACGATCTGTTGACCATCGTCAAAAACCTGAACACCGCCCTCAACCTGCTCAAGTTGAAAAGTCGGACCGTATCCCAGATGTTGACCGATTACACATCCAACGAACCGCTGATGGCCATCTGGACTCAGTTGGGGATGTTCCTCGGCGTCGATATGGACAATCTTTCCGCCCTGATGTTCACCGTGATGTGGAACAACTACCACCGTCATGGCTGCTATTACATTGAAGGCGGTTCCGGCGCCGTCACCGACGCGATGGCTCAGGTCGTCGAGGAAAACGGCGGCACGATTCGACTCGGCGCCCGCGCCACGAAAATCGACATCGAAGGGAACCGAGCCGTACGCGTTCGCACGCTCGATGACGGTTGCTATTCGGGTCGTTACATCGTTTCCAACGCCAACGCTCCCGACACTCTCCATACCATGGTCGGCGCCGAGCATTTGCCGGCCGACTATCTGAACGCGTTGGACGATATGACCATCGGCTTGTCCACCTTTACCGTGTACCTCGGCGTCGATCACGACTACCGCGACGCTTTCGACGGCAGTCACGAAATCTACTTCTCCGACACCTACAATGCCCAGGAAAACATGGAAGCCATGCTGCTGGGCGATATCGAGCGCGTGCCCGGCGCGGTGGTCAATTATTCGGCCGTCGATCCGACCTTGGCGCCGGCGGGGAAAAACACCATGCAATTGACCGCCGTATTGCCGTACGATTGGGAAAACGATTGGCATTGGCACGAGGACTACGGCGACTATATCGACCTGAAAACGGAAGCGGCGCTTGTGCTGATCGAGCGGGCCGAACAGTTCCTTCCCGGCTTATCCGAACACATCGAAATCATGGAAGTCGGCACTCCGCGCACCGTCGAAGGTTACACCCTCAATCCGCGCGGCACGATTTTCGGTTGGCATCATACGGTCGCACAAACCCTTGAAAAGCGTTTGCCCAACCAAACGCCGATCGACAATCTTTTCCTCGCCGGCATGTGGACCCAGCCCGGCGCGGGGCAGACGACAGTCATTCAATCCGGCGCCAACGTCGCGAAAATGATTCTCGATCGCGAAGGCCGTTGAAGCGCAACTTTCATTCGCTTCCAACAGGCGCCGTCGATACCGAAGTCCTTTTCATCGGGAATTATCGCTTCACGGCTGATGTGTATTTGGAGGCATGTGCGAAGCGCTCGCGTCCTGTTTGTCGGCAGCGAGCATTGATACTTACGGCTGGCCGGACACGGGGCTCCAGGTGGGTTCGCGGCCCAGGCGTGCGGCGACCACGCGATCCTGGGTGGACACGTCCCAGCCGAGTTCTTCGAGCAGGTCTTCGAATTGTTGCGGCGGCAGACCGTCGGTGCCGCCCCAGGTCGAGGGTTTCAGGGTGACGTACACGCCGCCGCCGGGAATGCCCCAGGCGGTGTAGGAGGACGGATAGTTATCCCAATCGTAAAGGCCGCCCCAGGGATTTTCCTTCCATTCGACCAGGTACGGGCCCTTCCAGCAGGAGAGATCGAGGCTGTCCCAGGAGGAGCTGTGCCCACCGGCTTGCCAACCGTTTTTCGCCACCAGCCCCGGATCGACACCGCGGTAGACGTCGGGCGGGTAAAAACCGCAATCGGATTCGAAGCGCGCCGCCGCTTCCTTGACCATGCGCATGTCGGTTTGGAAGATGGCGATGTACGCCCGTTGCCGGGCCCACTTGGCGGAAACGGCGCCGGTAACGGAAAGGATCGCCACGATCGTGACGACGATCAAAACTTCCAGAAGCGTAAAACCGTTGCGGGGTCGACTCGCGTTCATCCTCTTCCTTTCCATTGTCGGCCTGCGCATAAGACGTATATTCTTTCGAAGATAATACAACTATTAAGCATATCGGTAAAACAGAATGATTAATCAAGCCGTTTCCGTATAACGAGCGTTCCAACAAGGTCTCCTACTTTTTGCACTTCCCATAATTTGTGCTATGCTGCCGCGCATGTCCCGCATGGTGTACGGCAAACGACCGGTGATGGAAGCGCTCCGCTTTCAAACAGGACAGGTGCAGCAACTACTGGTCGACCAATCCAAGGCGAAGATTCTCAGCGAAGTGCTTGATCTGGCAAAGAAAGTGGGCGTGAAGGCGCAGTGGACCTCACGGGCACAGCTCGATCAGCTCACCCAGGGCGGCAATCACCAGGGCGCAGCGCTGACCGTGCGGGAATTCGACTACACGTCGATCAAGGATTTTCTCGCCGGGGCGGGCAAAAACGCGCAGGTTGTGGTGGCGTTGGACGGGGTGACCGATCCGCAGAATCTCGGTTCGTGTTTGCGCGCGGCCGGAGCCTTCGGGGCCGACCTGGTGATCATCACCAAGGATCGTAGCGCGCAGGTCAATGCGGCGACGACTCGGGCCGCGGCGGGCGCGACCGAAGCGGTGCCGATCGCGCGGGAAACGAACCTGGTGCGCGCGCTGGAGCAACTGCAACAAGCGGGCTTCTGGGTGTACGGTCTGGCGGTCGAGGGCGCGCGGGCGATCGGCGCGGCGGATCTGCGCGGCAAGGTGGTTCTGGTGCTGGGCTCCGAGGGCGAAGGGATGCGACGCCTGGTGGCGCAGACCTGCGACGAGCTGGTGCATCTGAACGCGAATGGGCCGATTGAAAGTCTAAATGTGGGGCAAGCCTGCGCGGTGGCCCTATATGAAGTATTTCACCAAAAAGGCCGAGCGACCGATAAGTAAAGACGACATCAATCGAGAGTACCGTTGGATTATCCGCGAACGACCTTGGATGAATAAAGGAGAACGGGGTGGAAGAGCATCGTTATCAGAAGCGCGTAGCGAAAAACCTGTTGGCCAAGGTGATGACGCAGACCTCGGAATTTTTCGGATTTGTGCAGGACCTGGCGCAGGGCGGCCTGGGACTGACCACGAACCGGAAAATCGATCCGGGCACGAACGTGGACATTCATTTGAATATTCCATCGAAGCCGACCATGAAGCTCACCGGGCGCATCGCCTGGCGGCGCGATCTGCCGGCGCTGGCGAAAAACAAGTACCAGTTGGGCGTGGCGCTGCAGGAGCCGCCCGAGGAATACACGAAGTTCGTCATCGGCTTGATCCAGTACGAAATGGAACGCCGCAAGGACAAGCGTTTTGCGGACATTCTGGAAATCCACAACGAAGACGTGCTCGACCTGCTGGACGCGGCGACGGCCGACGTTTCGGCGAGCGGGTTGTACGTACGCACCGGGCGGCCGCTGCCGGTGGGCAAACAGTTCGAGCTGAAGCTGGCCGCGCCGGCGTTGCAGGAGCCGATTTTCTGCCTCGGCGAAGTGGTGGCGACCTTCGAATGCGACCCGGACGATCTGGACCACGCATACGGCGCGGGCATCAGGATCATCTCGTTCATCGGCGAGGGCGAAGAGCGCTTTTCGGCGTACATCCGCACGCTGGACGAGCTGTTTAAATTCCATTGGCCGCCGGAAATCACCAACAGGCACGCGATGGCGGTCGCCGCGGCGGTCGAGGAAATGCAGATCGAGGACGAGGAAATCCCGATCGAGTGACGTAGTTGAACTGATGAAAAAAAAAGGCGGCCCGGTACGGCCGCCTTTTTCTTTGTACCATTTAAAAATCACACCTTCGGCTTCGCCAAAACTGCGGCACACGAAAACACCGACTTCTTGACTATTCCCGGGTTTTCTTGAGCAGCCAAGCCATGTTGCGGCCAAGCAAGGTGATGGTTTCGACGCCTTCGTCGTCCTGCATGCACTGACCGGGCTCGCGACCGATGCCTACGTTCCAGTAAACCGAACCGGGCACGATCATCCCCTGAATGAAGAAGAAGTGGTTGATCGCGTCGACCACCACGATGCCGCCGGCGCGGCGGACGGCGACGACCGGCGCGCCGATTTTCCGGGTCAGCAGATGGCCGTTGACGCGCGCGACGATGCCTACGCGGTCGATGAAATTTTTCATGTGGCCGGTGACGTTGGAGAACCAAGTCGGCGAACCCAGCAGCAGGCCGTCGGCTTCCCAGATTTTGGGCAGAATCTCGTTCAGGCCGTCGTCTTTGACGCCGTGGCACAGACCGTCGGCCTTCTGCGCGCACTTGTAGCAGGCTTGGCAGGCCTGGATTTTCAGCGGCGCGAGCTGAATGAGTTCGGTTTTGATGCCGGCGCTTTTCAGTTCGCCGAGGGCGACGTTGAGCAGGTCGTAGGTGTTGCCCTTTTTATGCACACTGCCGTTGAGTGCGACGACTTTCATGGTCTCTCCTTTCCGAAAAATTCGCGGGTGACGATATCGTCGGATTGTATACCACGGCGTTGCCGGCCGCGCCACAGCGAAAAACGTCCGTTCCACGGAAAATTCGCTTGACCGACGATTATTTTTTGTCCTATTGTTGATGCGGCAAAAGGGGGCGCCATGGGCGTTCCCTTTTGCTTTTTAAACCGCCTGAACCGGATGGGAATCGTCATGAAACCGATAATGATCACGGCACTGCTCGCGCTGGGCGTACTTCTGTTCGCCGCCTGCCAGCCGGACGATGATGGCGACAACGACGACAATGATGCAGCGGATGATGACGACGACGATTCATCTTCAACCGACGACGACACAAGCGACGACGATGACGATGACGATGACGATGACGACGACGACACCGACGACGACACCGACGACGACGCAACCGGCGACGACGACGACACATTCGCCCCGGGCAGCCCGAGCGACGAGGAAGGCGTATTCGTCGCCATGCACGGCAACGACGCGAACCCGGGCACCAAGAGCGCGCCGGTGCGCACGATCGCCCATGGGCTGACGCTGGCCGCGGAAGCGAAGAAGGTCGTATTTGCGGCCCAGGGCGACTACGGGGAGTCCGTCTATCCGACCGTTTCGTTGTTCGGCGGCTATTGCTCACCCGATTGGAGCCGCGACCTGATCGACTGCCCGGTGATGTTGCAGGCGATCGCCATCGTCGAGGTCGCGCAACCGGTGACGATCGAAGGAATGCGGGTCGCCCTGACCGAGGTCGACCGCGCGGAAAGGGCTGTGCTCATTCGGTCGTCGATTGTGGAATTGCGCCGCAATATCATCCGCAGCGACAAACCCAACGACATTCAATATCATTCGACCCTCTATGCCGATGAGGCGAATTTAACGTTGACCGAAAACCTGGTCGTCAGTTCCGACGCCTACGCTCCCAGTTATTATGATTTCGGTAAAACGACCGCGGTGGAGTTGGAAAACAGCACCGCCGTCTTGCGCGACAATTCGTTGCACAGCGGCGACGCCTACGGCTATTACCTGGCGGAAATGTTCGCCCTGGAGGCGTTGAACTGCGACCTGACGCTGGTCGGCAACGAACTTGTGGCCGGATTATCCGTCGGCGGCGCCATCGACAATTCGGTCGCGATGCAATTGGAAAGCGGCAACGCGTTGTTGCTCAACAACTTGATTCGCTCGCAAACAGCCTGGGCCTCGGTCGCGATCAGGAGCTACAACAACCCGGAGATCGTTATGATCGGCAACACCTTGACCGTCCCCGATGCGACCTATTTCAGCGCCGCGTTCAGCGGCGGCGAAGGGTTGCTCCTTTACGCCGTCAACAACATCTTCCGGATGGGCTCCCCCACGCAGATGGAGGGCGGCGTGATCTCCCTTTGGGAGATGCCGGCACAAGTAACAATTTATTTGCATCACAACGACATATACACCTCCGGAACGCTTCCCCTGCTGTCGATCAATTACCAAAACGTTTCGGGCATCGGGGAAATCAATCAATGCGAATGGCCGTCGTGCGCCGCGGCCGGCGGCAACATCGACGAAGCGCCGTCGTTCGTTTCCGCGGACGATTTCCACCTGACCGCGGATAGCCCGTGCATCGACGCGGGGATCGACCCCTCGCCCTGGTACGACGGACCGGAAATTTATTACGACTTCGACGGCGACGTGCGCCCGACCGGCGACGGCTGGGATATCGGGATGGACGAATATACTGCTCGTTGAGGGAGGTTGCTCATGAGCCGGATGACGATCCTTGCTTTGTTGTTCGGGCTGGTTCTTTGCCTATCGGCCCTGCCCGCCTGCATCGACGATGACGACGACAACGACGACAACGATGCCGCGGATGATGACGACGACGATTCTTCATCAGCCGACGACGATGACACCGATGACGATGACGACACTGCCGACGACGACGATACCGGCGACGACGACGACACGATCGACCCCAACGAGCCCAACGACGAAGTCGGCGTGTTCGTGGACAATCGCGGCAGCGACGACAATCCAGGCACGATGACCGCGCCGAAGAAAACGGTGCAGGCCGGGGCCGACCTGGCGCTGGCGACCGGCAAGGTCGTGTTCGTCGCCGAGGGTATTTATCAGCAAAGCGCGTTCGTGAGCGTTTCGCTGTACGGCGGCTATCAAAAAGGAACGTGGCGGCGCGACACGGTGCAGTATGAAACCAAGCTGTGGGACGAGCACAACACGCCGTTGACCGTGGTCGGCGACAGGGACGACGCAATGATCGTCGTCGACGGTTTCGTCATCGAAGGCGGGGTTGTGGAGAACAATTCCTGCGGCATAAGGATCCTGGACGCGAACGCGCGGTTGTCGGGCAATTCCATCACCGCCCAGTCAATCAGCGGCCAGCGATCGGGCTACACGATCGGCGTTTCGATCATCCACTCGCAGGTGGAGATGCGCGACAACATCGTCGTTTCCGGCTCGATCCAATGCGCGACGTATTGCGTCGCCGAACCCGATTCCGTGGCGGTCAACTCGTTCGACAGCACGTTGAAGATGACGCACAACCAATTGCTGACCAAAGCGCACAGCCTGGATGCGTTCTGCGCCAGCGGCTACGGATTGCGCGCAGAGGGCGGCCCGGTCCATCTGGCGTACAACCAGTTTTTCGCCACGGCCAATCCGGTCTACACCTTGTCGGTCACCTACGGCGCCTCGCTGACCGATTGCGACGAGGTGGTGCTGATCGCCAATCGGTTCCACGCGTTTCGTTCCATCGGCGCGTATGCGCTGAGCATGAGGAAGAGCTTCACCTACCCCGCGATGAAGGTCACGGCGATCAACAATCTGTTCCACGGCGGCGGCACCACCCAATACGGCGGCCTGGTCGAAGCGACCGGCGGACTCGAACTGATTCTGCTCAACAACATCATCGAACTGCACGAGCGCTCCACCGAGGCGACGGGCGTGTATGCCTCCTCGTTGTACGGCCAGTCGCCGCGGCTGACGGTGCGCAACAACACGTTCGATCTGCCGTGGGGCATGATGCTGCTGCAATCCAACTATACCGAGTGTTTTAACGCGACGCAGGTGAACGCCTGCGCCTGGGCCGGGTGCGACGAAGCGGGCGACAACCTGGCGGGCCACGCCGGTTTGCAGGGTATTTACGACGGACATTTGGTCGCCGACAGCATGTGCATCGACGCGGGCCTCGACCCCTCGCCCTGGTACGGCGGCGCGGAAATCTACGTCGATATGGACGGCCAGGCGCGGCCGCACGGCGCCGCCTGGGACATCGGGATGGACGAGTATTATTCAAGGTAGAGAGGGTGGCCATGAAACGAATATCGGTTTTTGTTTTATTGGTCGGTTTGGTGTGGAGTTTCTCGTTTCTGTCCGCATGCAACGACGACGACGACAACAACAACGACAACCTCGACGATGACGACGATACCGACGACGATGACGATACCGGCGATGACGACGATTCTTCCCTAACCGACGATGACGATGACGACACAAGCGACGACGACATCGACGACGACGATACCGGCGACGACGACGCGTTCGACCCGGATCATCCGTCCGACGAATACGGCGTGTTCGTGGCGATGTCCGGCAACGACGCCAACCCCGGCACGATGGCGGCGCCGCTGCGAACGGTGGAGGCCGGTGTCGAGCTGGCCGCGCAAACCGACAAGGTCGTGTTCATCGCCGAGGGCGCGTACACCGAAAGCGTGAACGCGACGGCGTCGCTGTACGGCGGCTATCAGCCCGAAACCTGGCAACGCAACACGATCCTTTATCCCACGGCCCTGGCGCACGGGTGGAAAACTCCGCTGACGATCATTGGGGAATACGGCCGATTGATCGTCATCGACGGCCTGACGATCACCGGCGGCAAGGCGTTGAACAATTCGTACGGCGCGCGGCTGGTCGACGCCTACGCGATTTTTAACCGGAACGTGCTGGTCAGCCTGCCGATCAGCGGCATGACCCCCGGCGAGTCGGTCGGCATCAAGATCGTCGACTCGGAAGTGGAGCTGCGCGACAACCTGATCGTTGCCGGCGGGATCAATTGCCGGGGCTATTGCGTCGCCGATCTGTCGTCGTCCATGGCCGTGTATTCCGCAAACAGCGACTTGACGATGGTGCGCAACCGCGCAATCACCGGCCCGCACAGCGTGGAAGCGTTCGCCGCCGGCGGTTACGGTTTGTTCGCGGAAGGCGGACGGCTCAGCCTTGCCTACAACCTGTTTTATTCCACGGCCAATCCGCTGGTGAACATGTCGTTGACCCTGGCTGCCTGCATTGCCGACTGCGAGGAGGTGATGCTGATCGCCAATCGGCTCCACTCGTTCCGTTCCCTGGGCTCGTACGCGCTTTATCTGCGGAGGAGCGACGAAGCGCCGGCGATGAAGGTCACGGCGATCAACAATCTGTTTCACGGCGGCGGTCCGACCGACTACGGCGGGTTGCTCGAGTTGTCGGGCGTGATGGAGTTGATCATGCTCAACAACATTATCGAAGTGCACGGCTTCGGCAAGGATTCGACGGGCGTTTATGCGAACTCGTCGGCGGCGCTATCGAGCGTTACGCTGGACAACAATCACTTCGACGTGCCCAGCGGCGGGGCGCTGCTGCATGCCGGCGGAGAAGATTATTACACGCTGGAAGAGGTGCACGCCTGCGCCTGGGCCGGATGCGCCGAGGCGGCAGACAACCTGACGGGCGATCCGCGCCTACGCGGCATTTACAATCCGCATCTGACGGCAGCCAGCCCGTGCATCGACGCGGGGATCGACCCCTCGCCCTGGTACGACGGCCCGGAAATCGACATCGATTTCGAAGGCGACACGCGCCCCTACGGCGCCGCCTGGGACATCGGGATGGACGAAGCGACATATACCCCGCGCCAGCCTTGACCAACGCGGCCCGCAATGCCATGGTTAGCTCCGGAATCCAACAACGGGATAGGTGCATGCGCGTTATTTTATACACCGGCAAGGGCGGTGTGGGCAAAACGACGGTCAGCGCGGCCACGGCGGTCGCCTGCGCCAAAAAAGGCTTGAAAACCATCGTGTTGTCCACCGATGCCGCCCACAGCCTTTCCGATTTATTCGAAAAAACCATCGGCCCCGAGCCGGTGCGCATCGCCACCAATCTGTACGCCTGCGAGGTCGACGTCCGCCACGAGCTGGCGCTGAATTGGGGCACGATCCAGACGTACATCAAGCATTTTCTGTCCAGCCGCGGTTACGGCGAGGCGATCGCCGACGAGTTGTCGGTGCTGCCGGGGATGGAGGATCTTTTTTCGCTGCTGCGGCTGCTGGAGCTGAACGAATCGGGCAAGTACGACCTGGCGATTCTGGACTGCGCGCCGACCGGGGCCACGCTGCAACTGCTGGGCTTCACCGACGTCGTGGACTGGTACATGAACCGCTTCTTCGACATCGAGCGCAAGCTGGTCAAGGCGGTGCGGCCGATGGCCGAGCGCATCATCAAAGCAGATCGGAAGAGCGTCGTGTAGGGAAAGAGTGTAGATCTCGGTG
>CALBTQ010000131.1 GCA_937967875.1 uncultured Pseudomonadota bacterium | reverse complement strand
AGCGTCCGCCGGTAAATCGCCAACTGCGCCGCAACGCCTCGATGAGGCCGACGCGTTCAACGACCAGAATGACCGTCGTGTAGGCCAAGCGCAAAAACAGGAAGAGGAAAATTAGCATCGCCGCCGTGAAAGATAAGGTGCTCCACCAGGTAATGGGCTTGAGGTCGGCAGCATACAGCATGAAAAAGGCCGCCGTTTGCACAACACCCAATACCACGGTCACCGGCAGAACGTTGGCCGCCGCCTCGCGATACCCGTAAAACAGCGCGAGCTTGCTGTTGTCCACGAGCAGGCTGCGGCCGGCGAGGATTAAAACCGCGTGCACCAGACCGATCGGTAGAATGGCGACAAGCAAGACCACGAGAAAGTTAACCGGGCCGGCCATAAAACCGGCGTCCAGATCGACGGGGAACAGATGATCAAGAGCGAGCAAAAAGGGCAAGGCCAGGAGCATCAACACGACGGCGAAAAGCGCGAACTTCAAAAAATGGAAAATCTTCACAACGTAAAGAACTATGGCGCTCAGCGCCGCTTTCATGCCGCGCGTCAGCGTGCCGGGCCGGGGAGGATCTTGTTCCATCATCTTTATTCCTATTCGTGTTCGCTGCGGGGAAAAAACGCCAGCGCCAAGGCCGCCAGCGGATACACGATCGCCGGTCCGAAGATCGGCCAGAGCCAGCCGGTCGGCGCGGCGATCAGGTAATAAGCGAGGATGAACGCCTGCGCGACCGTGGCGACCACCACCCACACCAGAGTGGTCAGGCGCGCCAGGCGAGCGTCGGTCAACGTATAGATCAGCAGCCCGGCGTTCACCACCAGCGCCAGATACCCGAACCAGGAAATGGCGTCGTAGACCACGACCGTCTGCGCCAATTCGTAATGCCGCTTGAAATAGGCGAACAGCAGCCACTTGCGCGCCAGGGGCATCAGGTTCAGCGCGGCGAGTGTGACGTATAGAACGGCTTTTTCACCCCTGCCCAAAGGATCCTCCAAAAATTTTCCGCACCCTTACGAGCCTTTTTTCTCGTCCTCGTCGGGCGTGGTCGAATCGTCTTCCAACTCGAATTCGGGCGGACCGTCGTCGGATACGCGTTTAAGCAACTCCTGCCGGGCTTTGATGAACGGATCTTCCGCCGGAGCCTCGAGCGGCTCGCGGTGCTGTTCGAAGGTCGGCGCGTCGGGCGCCTGCTGCGCCTGCTCGCGGTTGTAGCGCACCATGACGTCCTCGTCGGCGCCCGACAGCGACAGGGGGCGCGCCTCGATTTCCTCGTCGTGCTTGCGTTGCGCTTCCTCGATGTGGCGGAAGTACTTGAAGCGGTCGTTGGTCCAGGCCACGTACAGGTGCAGGCCGATGAACACGGGGATGAAAACGATCAGGTCGCCCAGCAGTCGCAAGGAAAAATCGATGAATGGAAAGATTATCCGGAAGAAGCAATTGAACTGCGCCGCCATGCCGATCACCGTGGTGATCAAAATCACGCCGACGATGGCCGCCACGGCCAGGGCGATGGACAGGCCGATGATCTTGTACCGGTCCTCGCTCAGGTCGATGCTTTCGCGCAGGGCCTCGGGACCGCTGCGCGGATGCAGCGACGCGGCGACCGGCGCCAGGAAGAAGCGGATCATGATCCACACGCCCGGGACGATCAGCAGCGCCAGCCCGACGATCGTCGCCAGCCATAGCGCCAGGCGGGTGACGAACACGTCGGCGCAGCGGCGCAGGCTGCGGCCGTAGATCGTGCCCAGCGTCGGGCGCGCGCCGGTCTGCCAGAGGGTCAGCGCCGTCGTGGCCAGCGCGGGAATGACGATCGAGCCGGCCAGCAGGTACAACAGCAGGAACATGATCGTGCCGGCCGCCGGGCTTTTCCCCAGGAAGGTGAAGTGGCTCAGCACGGCGAAGATCAGTTCCAGCGGAAAAAAGACGGAGAGGATGATCTTCGCGTACAGGCCGAAGTTGGAGGTGAAGGTGTCGATCGCCTCCAGAAAGACGGCGGTGGGCGATTCGAATTCCAGCGGCGGGATTTTCCGATTCCAGCCGGGGCTGGGCTGATAACGCATGCAGATATCCTACCTAGGTTGATGGTGAGGATTATTCTATAAAAATAGTATTGCCGTTGTCCAGCCAGGGATAATCCCTGGACCTAATTAATGGGACAAAACGGGACACTTTGGGACACTTTTGTCCCTCGGTTATATCGGCATATCGGCAACGATATCATAAGGTTATGAAAATTGATCGTGGGACACAGGCGGAAAAGTGTCCCACGCCGATAGGACGGGTGTTCGAGTAGTGGAGGTCTCGTCATTCCGGCCCCCGAGAGCCTGTCGGTTTTTCTGTTTTGAGAATGAAAGCGTCTGTCGCCCCTTTCCGTAAGCCTCGTCGGAGGCGATAGAATGTAGCCTGGGCCATAAGCCCCAGGAGAGAAAGCCTATTTTCAACAAGCCCTTTTGGGCGACAGAAACGTTGAAGGCGCGCTCCTTATTCGCCCGACGCTTACGGGTCGGGCGACCCTCTGTCGCCCCTGTGGGGCTGTTTGTCGCCTGTCGGCGTATTTATCGACAGTCTCCTCCGAGCCGGAATCCAGAACTCCTTTACTGCCGCGTGAAGCAAGGCCAACCTTACTTTAAGCAAAGCATTCACATCGTCGTGTACATTTCAATTTCATTGCCGTAGAATAATCGCACGAAGCAGGCTGCGCTCCGCTTCGCCCGCATTGGAGGATGAGATGCACAGGCTGTCGAAATCGTTTTTCTCTTTGGCTTTGTCGCTTGTTTTTTTATTTCTCTTCGCGTCCGATGCGGCCTTGGCGCTGCAGGCCTTTGCGCTCAAGGTGAATCCAAATGGCGAGCAGGTGTGGTATCAAGGCTTGCAAGAAAAGATGATTGCTTCGCCGGATGATAGCGGTATGGGACCGGAGATTGAGCTTGATGAAGAAAACAATGTATATTTGATGGCCTTCCTTTTCGTCGCCCAGTTCACCAAGGATGGACAAGTCGGTTGGCATTTTTCGGTACGTGCGGCGAGTAATTTGCTTACGATTCATAATAATATCCTTTTTGAGGATTATATAGATGTGTCTCATTTGATCTATTTATTTGATAGTAATAATCAAATGGTATGGTCGCTTTTGCTCGAAGAGTTCATTATTTTTGATCTTGATATAAATAAGCAAGATGCCTTATTAGCATCAGGTCTGGATTATAATGAGGATAATCAATATACAATATATAGCATTGATTTAACAGGTAATATTATTTGGCGTCATATTCAACCCGTATCGAAATTCATCAACATGGCGGCAATATTTTTAAAAAGCTCAAACAATGGCTTTTACGTCGCGGGATTCTGTCGAGATAACACAATTGATGCTGATGTGAATAGTGCGTGTTTGGCTTTTCATAATGATGAAGGTGATCAGCAATTTATCCTCAATGTCATGCCGGAGGAGGTTAAATCGTTGGCGATTGACGCCGATGGCAACGCCCTGCTTGCCGGCGCGGACATCTACGACATTTCGCCGGCGGGCGAGGTGCTGTGGAGTTTCGAGGTCGGCGGCGTGGTGTACGACATGCAGGTCGATACGGACGGCAGCATCTATGCTCTGAGCCAGCCGGGCGATTCGCGGGTGATGCTGACCAAGCTCGATGCGGACGGCGGTTTCCTCTGGCAGGAACAATACCGAGGCGAGCACATCCGCGCGCGCACGCTGCGGTTGGACGCCGACGGCAACGCGTACATCGTGGGCACCTCGTGCAACGACACGGGCGAGTGGTACACCGATTGCCGCGCCCTGGCGATCAAATACAGCTCCGAGGGCGAACCGCTGTGGGCCCACACCTATCAGGGCGTCGACGGCTACGATTGTTACGCCTACGACGCCGAAGTCGATGATAGCGGCAACCTATATCTTTCCGGCTACAGCCACGACTCCAAAGACGATAGCGGCGGCGGCAATTCCCTCGGCTGCGGGTGTTTATAACGCCGAACACCGAATACGGAATGAGGGTGATCGACAACGACTACGCCAAGCTGTACGAGAAGTACTACGGCGTGAAGCTGCTGAGCAAATCGCTGCTGGCCGACGCGGGTCAGATCCAGTTCACCATGCGCAACACCAAGGGCGAGACGGTCGAGATGCCGGAAGGGCAGCAGGTGGTGCAGCAGGCAGGCGGCGACACGA
>CALBTQ010000130.1 GCA_937967875.1 uncultured Pseudomonadota bacterium | reverse complement strand
ACCGAGATCTACACTCTTTCCCTACACGACGCTCTTCCGATCTTTCCGTCGCCCGGTAGTTGACCACCTCCGCCGGCTCCACGTTCGGCGAGATGTAGGGCAGGCAATAGCGGAACACCTGCACGGCGTCGGTCTCGACGCTGTTGCCCGTCGCGCCGCCGGCGATGATGAACGCCGCGTCGTGGAAGTTGTCTGCGCCGGAAGCGAAGACCGCCGTGGGCATCGTGCCGAACGAGCCGGCCGTAAACCAGGAGGATGAATTGATGTCGTAGCCGCGAATGTTGTCGTCGGGAGTCCAACTAACGCCCAGGCCGAAAACCCAGAAGTAATAGGCCTGCTCGAACTCGGGGGCGATCAGGTTGGCGTCGTTGGCGATGACCGGCATCGTCGCCTCGGTCGTCCAGGTGTTGGCGTTGGGATCGTAGGAATAGTTGGTGTCGTTGTTCCAGCCGCCGACGGCAAAGAAATACCCGGCGAAGGCCACGCCCTTGCCGAAGTACTTGCCGGCCGGCATATCGGCCATGGCGTTCCAGGCGTCCAGCAGCGGAACGTAGGAATAGGTGGAGGCCAGCACGGTGTCGTCGCTGCGCCGGCCGCCGGCCACGAACAACTCGCCGTCGATCGCCGCGGCCATGCAGCCGCTCATGAATTCCGGATGCGAGCTGCCGGTTTCCCAGGTGTCGGTTTCGGTATCGTAGATATAAAGGCTATTCGAGAAACCACCGCCGACGACGTAGATCTTGCCGTCGATCGCCGCGCCGCAGGCCCCGCCGCGTGCGCTCGGCATGCTGGTTTTCGTTTCCCAGGTATCGGTTAATGGCGAATAGGCGTACACGTCATCGGTCGCAATGCCGTCGGCATATCCGCCGATGAAGTAGAAATGGTCGCCGACCGTGGCGGCCACCGGCCGATAGGCGCCGTTGGGCAAACTCGCCGGCGAGGCTTCAAAGCCCCACGTGCAGGCGGGCGTTTGGGCGAAGGCCAAGTGGAATGAAAGTAGAACAAGAAGAATCGTCAGTACCGGAATCATAGGCTTATTCATTGTCACGCTCCGTGTTTTCAAATTGTTCGAGGATTCCATTTCTTACCGTTTCGGCATTTTTGAATTCAAGGATGAATATTAAATTGGATGGGATTGCGAAAAAAGTATGGAATACCCAATAGTTTTATGGTTTGTGGTGAGACGGAAACGATTTGACAGAACCACCCGATTCTCAATACAATTTTCCTTGTTAGGGCAGGGCCAAGGCCGGTCCTTTGTTCGACATCACCATTGGGAAAAATAATGAAACATCAATTAAATCGCTATCATTTGTCTCTAAATTTCATGGCGCTGCTATGCTTGATTGCGGCGCTCGGCCTGGGGTGTTCGTCGCCGTCGCAGCCCAATTATACGACCGCCGTGTCGCGGGCGGGGGGTACGCCCATCGGCATCGACGAGGCAAAGCAGATGGAAAAGGCCGTCGCGCAGACGCTGTATGTTCCCGTGTATTCGCATATTTATCATCGGGACACCATGGTCATCGACCTGACGGTCACCCTGAGCATCCGCAACACCGACATCCACCATTCGATCGTTATCCAGTCGGTAAAATATTTTGACACCGCCGGCAAACTCGTGCGCGGTTATACCGAAACGCCGCTGATTTTACCGGCGATGGCCACCTTGGAATTCGTCGTGGGCGAAACGGATAAATCAGGCGGGTCGGGCGCCAATTTCGTCGTCGAGTGGTTCGCCTCCGAGCCCGCCGCCGCGCCGATCGTCGAAGCGGTGATGATCGGCACGCACGGTCAGCAGGGCATTTCCTTCCTCAGCACGGGCCGGGTCATCGCCGGCGACGGAGAACAATAAGCGCCGGGCGCCGCGCTTTCGGCGTTGAACAAAGCAACACATAAAAAGGGCGGCTCGCTCAACCGCCCTTTTTCCATGTTTGTCGTTCTTATTTATCAGCACCCGCACCCATCATCGTTGTCGTCGTCGTCATCATCATCGTCGTCCGCGACATCGTCATCATCATCATCATCATCCGTGGCGTCGTCGTCATTATCGTCATCCGTAGCGTCGTCGTCATCATCGTCATCCGTGGCGTCGTCATCGTCATCGTCGCCGTCGCAGGTGTCGGCATCCTCGTTGCAGGTTTCGCCGGATTCACATGGGTTGCCGGCGTGCACGTCGCAAACGCCCGCGTTGCAGGTGTCTTCGCCGTTGCAGAATTGGCCGTCGTCGCAAGCGCCGCCGTCGTTGTCGGACCAGTCCGTAGTCGATTCCGCCGGGTTGCACCCGCGGCATTCGTTGAGATCGGAAGAGCGACGTGGAGGGAAAGAGTGTAGATCTCGGTGGTCGCCGTATC
>CALBTQ010000129.1 GCA_937967875.1 uncultured Pseudomonadota bacterium | reverse complement strand
AGCGCCTCCTCGCCCGGCCCCAGCGACTTTTCGGCCACCGGCTCGGGGGATTTCAAGCCCAGTTCCATTTCGAACTGTTTGAGCAACTCGTTGGCCTGCAGCGCCTGCGCCTCTTTCTCGATCTCGATGCCCGCGACGTCGATGTTGTCCAGCGCCATCTCCATGCGCGCCTGGTTCATCGCCGATTCGCGGTTGATGCGTTCGATCATCTCGTCGTGCGTTTGATCGACGCCGGCCACGCTGAACGACTCCATTGCATCCGCAACCTTCTTCTGCCACTCGGCCTGCTTGTGCTTGGCGATCGCCCGTTGCGCCTCCTCGACCTTCGCCTTCTTCTCCAACAGGAACGCCTCCTTGACCTTCAGCGCCTTGTCGTAGGCTTCCTCGTTGATCTTGAGTTGCTGCTCGTCACCGGCATAGTCCTGGTTGATCTGTTCCAGCGTGGTCGCGTAGTTGAGCGCGATGTCGCGCCGGCCGGCCTGCAGCGCCGCCTTGATCTTCGCCTTGAGTTGTTCGATCTTCGCCGCGCGTTCCCGCTGACGATTGGAAACCAACGTGACGTTGGCTTTGATCATCGCGATCGACTCGTTCATTTTCGGCACCTGGTCGTTCATATCCCGGATGTTCTGCCGTAAAATCTTCTCGGGATCTTCAACGCTTTCGATCGCTCCGCCGAAGATGCTGCGGACCCAACGCTTGAACCGTTCCCACATGGCGTCCTCCAAAACTTGAAGTGAGTCTTTTATTCATACACGGTTATCCGAGGGGTGGTCAAGACACTGTGTCGCCGAAAATCTCCGCCCATTTACGGTTCGCGGTTGACATGCAGCCCGGCGTAGAATAGGTAAATTGGGAGCGGGAAATTATTCTTTTCCGGAGGATTCGATGCGCCGGTTTTGCTTGATGCCGTTGGTTTTGTGTCTGTTGCTCCTCGTCGTCGCCTGTGCGCCCGAGGACGAAGAGGACGATTCCACGACCGATGAATCGGTTCATATCGAGCTGGTCGTCGACGAGGACGACGTTTTCGGCTTCGTGCCCGGCGCGGATATGGGCAAGGTCGTGTTCTCCGACACCGACGGCCTGGTCGGCGCGCGCATCAAAATGGTCGTGGAAGTCGAAGAAATCGACCGCTTCCAGGATCAGACGTTGGTCGCCACGCTCGAACTGACCAACAAGAACGCAATCCAGGAAGAGGATTACGTGGTGACCTTCGACGTGCGCAACAGCCGCACCGAGTACGAATTTTACATCCCGCAAATCTGGACCGTGCCGACGATCCTCAACTTCGAGTTCTCGCTGCACTACGAAGAGGAAAACACCGAAGGCAACCTGGATGTCTTCACCGCCAAGCTCGACTACTGGTTCAAGGTCAGCCAGGGAACGCCCGCGACATAAACAGGTCGAAAAAGTCATGCCTGACTTTTTCAACGATATAAACGCGCACGCGATTTTTCGTCATCCGTTCGGCATTCCCTTTTCGCCGTCAAAGCCTTAAAGTAAGCGAATGAAACGAATACTGCCGCTGCTGCTGTTGTTGTGTGCGCTCGGCGCGACCGCCGGCGACGGACCGGCGCTGCATTTTCACGCCGGCGACGTGGCCGCCCCGACGATGTCAGCCGCGCAACTGAGCGCGCAATGGAAAACGCTGATCGACGCGGGGCATCCGTTCCTCGTGCGTTTCGATCGCGGTCCCGCCCTGCCCGCCGCCATCGAGCCGCAAGCCTACGGGCTGCGCTGGCTCGCGCCCGCGCCGCCCGACGGCTACGTGGTCGTCGCCGCGCCGGGCGATCACACTGCGCCGCCCTTCGTGCGTTGGGCCGGAACGCTGCCGCCGCTCGCGAAAATCGGCCCGGCGCTGGCGCGCGACGAACATGCTACGGCCTATCGCGTGCGGCGGCTCGACGAACCGCTGCGCACCGTCGCCGCTTCCAAGGCGTTGCCGTTGACGGCGCTGCTCGCCGATCCGCGCGTGTGGCAGGTCGATCGCGCGCGTCCGCCCTTCAAGCCCGCGAACGATCGCGTACGGAAAATCACCGGCGCGGATGTCGTGCAGCGCAGCCCCTGGAACCTCAACGGTCAGGGCGTCAACCTGGGCATCTGGGACGAGGCCGACGTCGATCACTCCGACTTCAGCGGACGCTTGACCAACATGCAATCGTTGGGCGCCAGCGAGCACGCGACCCACGTGGCCGGCACGATGGCCGGCAACGGCGCACTCGGCGGCGGACTCTACGCGGGCGTCGCGCCGGGCGCAAAAATCTTCGCCTGGGACTTCGAAGATCCGCAAACCGACCTGGCCGGCGAAGGCTTCGCCAACGACGTCGCCTGGATCAACAACAGTTGGACCTACTGGATCGAGGATTCGCTGGAGAACTGCTCGGCGCTGAACACCTACGACGAGTTCACCGCCGCCTACGACGAATTCGCGCGCGGCGCCTACGGCCAGGTCGTGGGCATCAACTTCGCCGCGGGCAACATGGCCGACATGTGGGATTGCGATATCGCCAAACACGGCGGCTACCAAAGCCTACCGCCGCCGGGCACAGCGAAAAACGTGATCACCGTGGGCAGCGCCGACGACGGCAACACGGTCAGTTCTTTCTCCAGCCGCGGTCCGACCGCCGACGGGCGCATCAAGCCCGACGTCGTGGCCATGGGCTGCGACGGCATCGACGACGGCTACATCACCTCGACGCTGCCGGGCGACGAATACGGCGGCCCGGGCTGGTGCGGCACGAGCATGGCTACGCCGCAGGTGACCGGCGCGGCGGGCCTGCTGCTCGAACTGGCCGCGCGCCGCGAAATCGAAACGCCGTCCTCGTTGATCAAAGCGTTGTTCATCGCCGGGGCGCGCGACTACGCGCCGCCGGGACCGTCCTTCGCCACCGGCTACGGGCACATCGATCTGACGGCCTCGGCCTCGATGCTCAACCGCGACGCATTCGTCGTCGACACGCTGACCGCGGAAAAATCGCTCTACGAAAAGGAAATCGACGTGCCCGCCGACACCGCCGCGCTCGACGTGACGCTGGTGTGGGACGATCCGGCCGCCAATCCGACGGCGAGCATCGCGCTGGTCAACGATCTCGAACTGCGTTTGATCGATCCCGACGGCAACGAACATCTGCCCTGGGTGCTGGACCCGGCCGACACCATGGCGGCGGCGACGCGCGGCGAGGATCACCTCAACAACGTCGAGCAGGTGCGCGTCGACGATCCGGCGACCGGCCTGTGGAAGGTCCGCGTAAGCATCGCCCTGCTCGTGCAGGAGCAGACCTTCAGCCTCGCCGGTTGGGCGCTCAGCCGCCTCGATTGCGATCGGGACGGCGACCGTAGCCCGGGGGAAATCTGCCAGGGCGACGACTGCGACGAGTCCGACCCGGCGATTCATCCGGGCGCGGAGGAAATCTGCGACGATACGATCGATCAGAATTGCAACGGCGAATTGGACGACGGTTGCCGCGAGATCGGCGACGACGATGACGACGACGATACGCCGCCGCCCGACGAAGGCGAGGAAAAGGGGCCAGATCGGAAGAGCGTCGTGTAGGGAAAGAGTGTAGATCTCGGTGGT
>CALBTQ010000128.1 GCA_937967875.1 uncultured Pseudomonadota bacterium | reverse complement strand
CACCGAGTTCTACACTCTTTCCCTACACGACGCTCTTCCGATCTCTTGTTCAATTCCGATTGCACGTCGATGGCGCCGTTGTGTTGTTTGACCGCGCCGTAGATGGTTGCCAGTCCCAACCCCGTTCCTTTGCCTTGCGGCTTGGTGGTGAAAAACGGTTCGTACATCCGCTGTTGTATTTCCGGGTCGATGCCGCTGCCGGTGTCGGAGACTTCCAGGAGTACGTAATTACCGGGCGGAATACTTGTCTTGGCGTCGGGAGGTTGATGATTCACGGTCATCTGCCGGGTGTGCAGCGTCAAGCGTCCGCCGTCGGGCATGGCGTCGCGGGCATTGACCACCAGGTTGATCAGGATTTGCTCGATTTGCGAGGAATCGGCTTTGATGTTCCATAACGGTTCGGTGGGAATGAACATGAATTGGATTCGTTCGCCGATCAGCCGCAGCAACATCGCATGCATGTTGCGCACCAGTTGGTTCAAATTCAGGATTTTCGGTTCGATGATCTGGCGACGGCTGAAGGCCAGCAGTTGTTTGGTCAATGTCGCGGCGCTCTCGGCGGCCTGCCGGGTTTCTTCCAGCGTTTTATGCAACGGATGATCGTCGGTGATATCCATTTGGGCGAGGGCGATATTGCCTAAAATGCCCGTCAGTAGATTGTTGAAGTCATGGGCGATGCCGCCGGCCAGACGACCGACTGCTTCCATCTTCGTTGTCTGTTGTAATTGATTGGTCAAACGAATGGCTTCCGCTTCGGCTTTCTTTCGCTCGGTGATGTCGCGGATAATGGCCGAGGCGTAGAAATGTTCCTGGCTGCGAAACGATGACAGCGCTATTTCGATCGGAAATTCCGTTCCATTCCGCTTAACGGCGGTGAGTTCGATCACCTTGCCGATGGCGTTGCCGCTGCCCGAGCCGATGAAATGATTAAAGCCCGATTCGTATCGTTCCTTATATTTTTTCGGCATGATCAATTGGTGAATTTCTTGTCCCATTATTTCATTGGCGGTGAAACCGAACATCGTTTCGGCGGCATTATTCCAGTAGATGCATAGCCCTTTATCGTTCATCAGAATTACCGCATCCAGGGCCGACGAGCCGATGGCGCGAAATTTTCCCTCGCTTTCGCGCAATTGCTGTTCGGCTACCTTTTTCTGCGTAATGTCGCGGACGATGCCGAACACCACCGTTTGCTCCTGCAATCGGATCGGCACGGCGTGAACTTCGATGGCGATCTTTTCACCGTTTTTCCGAGTCAGCGTGTATTCTTGCGTTCCCGGCGCAATGCCTTGCGCGTTGAGCCTTACGTTCTCAGTCAATTTATCCAGATCTTCCTGACTGATTAGGCCGTTGTTGATGATGTTGCTGCCTTTGAGTTCTTCCCGGTTGTATCCGGTGATTTTTTCCACCGCCCGGTTACCGTCCAGCATGATGCCTTGCATATCGTGCATGTAGTAACCGTCCGGGGCGAATTCGAAGATGGTACGGAAATTCTCTTCGCTGATCTGAAGGGATCTTTCCACTTCTTTTCGTTCGCTGATTTCCTGGTTCAGCTCGACGTTGGCTTTGTGCAGTTCCTTGCTGCGGGTGGACAGTTCGTGGATGTTCTGTTCCATGGCGTTGTGCAACCGTCCCAGCACCATCAAAGCCAGGCCCATATAAAAGCCGATTGTGGTCAGCGAGGCCATCCAGGTAATGGGCGAGGTGATGTATGTGTGGTAATCGATTTGGTAGGTAATCAATTCAAAGTGAACGATTACTGCGAAGACGCCGGCGACGATCAGCGTGATGCCGGTGACCGCCAGTGCGGAGCGATGACCGAAAAAAATGGCGGTGAAGATACCGGCGAAAATCATCCCAAGCGTCGAATTTCCAATCAATCCCCAAGACGCGATGCCGCCGATACCGATCGCGAAACAGATTGTAATTAGCGTTATAGCAAGAGTTTTAAAGGGCAAGCGATTTCGTATTAAAACGAGAAACCAAAGAAAAGCGCCGACAACTATATGAAATGATAAAACATTTTTCCAGCCAAAGATGACGGAGCGTGCTGCGGAAGCAATAATGGCCGGCAGCGAAATAATCGCCGCCGCCCACAACAGGGTGAGGATAAGATTATGGCGCAGTTGACTTAGCGATTGTTCCGGATCGTCAAAGCTTTCCGTGAATATTTTTCTGATTGTGCTTTTCAAACGGTCGTCCCTTGTTCGTCGTGTTTTATTAATCGGGTTTTCGACGGATGAAGGGTATGAAAAAATTGGAATATTTGAAAATAATTGGCGTCTCCGTGGCGGGAAAATGGTTGGAAAATCATGCAAAAAATTGAACGCTACCACGGAAATTTTCCGACCGATCAAAGGATGCTGACGATCAGCGGGAAAGTGAATCGGCCGGCCCGCTTTCCAATCCCGTCTTGACTTGCCCTCGCAAATCAGGCAATTGAAAGCAACCAGACGGAGGTAGGATTTCATGTCCATTCTCGATAAGGCGATTGCGGAGAAAGCCGCTTTCCTCTCCGAATTCGAAGCCAAGCAACTACTGAAGGAATATCGCATTCCGGTGACCGACGATCGACTGGTCGGTGATGTCGAGCAGGCGGCGGCGGCTGCCGAAGCTCTCGGCTACCCGGTGGTGCTTAAAGGGTGCGGCCGCACCTTGTTGCATAAGACCGAAATGAACCTGGTGAAGGTCAACCTGACCGACGCCGAAGCGGTGCGCCGGGCGGCGTCAGACATGTTCGCCCGCCTGCCGCAGGACGCCGACGGGCTGCTGGTCAGCCCGATGCTCGACACTCGGCGGGAGTTCATCGCCGGCGTGACGCAGGACGCGCAATTCGGACCGGTGGTCGCCTTCGGTCTTGGCGGTATCTTCACCGAGACGATCAAGGATGTCGCATTCCGTGTGGCGCCATTCGAGTTGGGCGACGGAGTGGACCTGATTCGCGACGTGCAGGCGCGCAAGCTGATGTACTCGGTGCGCGGCCTGCCGGCGATCGACCGCGAGGCGATGGCCAATCTGCTGTCCAATTTATCGAAGTTGGCCGCCGAACAGACGGTCATTGAAGAGGTCGACTGCAACCCGATTCTCACCAATGGCGATCAGCCGGTGGTGGTCGACGCGCTGATCAAACTTCGGAAGACGGCTTAGCTGCAGCCGAATCCGTCGTTATCGTCGTCATCGTCGTCGTCGTCGTCATCGCCATCGCCTTCGTCGGCAGTGACGTCCACTTCGCATTCGCTGCGGGCGCAATCCTCAAACTGACTGCAACTTTCCACCACGTCGTGGCAGGCGATCAGGCACGGCCAGGGCGCGGCTTCCTCGTCCTCCAGGCACATCGTGTAGGCTTCCGAGCCGCTCACCAATTGATCGTTGCTGTAGTGGAACGCCAGATCGCAATTGCTGTACATCGTGCCGAGCATCGTGCCGCAGGGATCGTCGCCGAAATTGGTGTCGTCATCGTCGTCGTCGCCGCTGCCGCCCGATACGGTGATGGTCACGGTGTCGGTGTCGCTGGCGCCGTCGTTAGATCGGAAGAGCACACGGCTGAACTCCAGTCACCGAATACGATCTCGTA
>CALBTQ010000127.1 GCA_937967875.1 uncultured Pseudomonadota bacterium | reverse complement strand
GTGCGATACCAGGGACCGGCCGGTCCCCTGGGTTGCCACGTGGGCATCGGCGGAGGCGTCGATCTGGCGCCGCAACGCGCGCGCGACCTGGGCGCGACGGCTATGCAGATTTTCACCCGCTCGCCGCGCATGTGGGCCGCGCCGCCGCTGAACGAACCGACCTGTGCGCGTTTTCGTCGAGAGGTCGAGCGGCATGGGATCCGCGCCGTGGTCGCGCACGGCATTTACCTGGTCAATCTGGGCAGTCGCGACGAGACGCTGTGGGCCAAGAGCATCGCCACGGTCGTCGATGAAATCGAGCGCTGTGCGGCGCTGGGCATCGACCGTTTGGTGCTGCACCCCGGCTCGGCCGGCGAGGCGTCGCCGCGCGAGGGGCTGGCGCGCATTCTGGCCGCGTTACGGAAAATCATCGCCCGCACGCCGGACGCGCCGGTGCGCCTGCTGCTGGAAAACACCGCCGGCACGGGCGCGAACCTCGGGCACGACTTCGCGCACCTGGCCTGGTTGATCGAGCATCACCCTCAGCCTGCGCGGTTCGGCGTCTGTCTGGACACGGCGCACGCGCTGGCCGCCGGCTACCCGCTGCACGAACCGGGCGGCGTGACGCGCACGCTCGATGAATTGGACACGCTCGTCGGCCTCGATCGCCTGGGGTGCCTGCACCTCAACGACAGCCTCGCGGCCCACGGCGGCCGGCGCGATCGGCATGCGCGCATCGGACAAGGCGAGTTGGGTGAAGCATCATTCGCCGAATTGCTTGCCGACAAACGGTTGCACGGTGTTCCGAAAATTCTGGAAGTGCCCGGCGGCGATCAGGCGTTCATCGACGATCTGCGCCTGCTGGCCAAACTAGCGCGCCGCGCCGTGAAGTAGTTCTTTCGCCGCCGCGCGCGTCGCGGTCGTAATTTTTTCTCCGCCCAGCATTCGCGCCAGTTCCTCGACGCGCTCGGCCTCGCCCAGCAGCGTGACTTCGGTGCGCGTGCGGCCTTTCTCTACGCTCTTGCTGACCAGGTAGTGACGGTCGGCCAGCGCGGCGATCTGCGGCAGGTGGGTGATGCACAGCACCTGATGCTCGCGCGCCACCTCTTGCAGTTTACGCCCGAGGCGTTCGGCCTGCGCGCCGCCGACGCCCGCGTCGACCTCGTCGAAAATCAGCGTCGGCACCGGGAAGTGGCGCGAGAGCACGCGTTTGATCGCCAGCATGATGCGCGACAGTTCGCCGCCGCTGGCGATGCGCGCCAGGGCGCGCGGCAGTTCGCCGACGTTGGGGCTGATAAGAAATTCGATCTGGTCGGCGCCGGTTTCGTCGATGCGCTTGCCGCCCAGTTCGATGCCGCCGGCGGCCAGCGGTTCGACCGGCGCGACGAACCGCGTGCCCGGCATGTCCAGGTCGCCCAGTTCGCTTTCGACCTCGCGCTCCATTTTTTTCGCCGCTTTGGCGCGGGCCCGGCTGAGTTTTTCGGCCGCCGCCGCCAGCTCGTCCTCGGCTTTTTTCAGCGACAGCGCGAGACCGGACAACTCGTTGTCCAGCCGTTCGAGCGTGGTCAGTTCGCTTTGCGCGTCGATCAACCTTTGTTGCACGGCCGCCAACGAGCCGCCGTACTTTTTCTTCAGCTCGTACAGCGCATCGTAACGTTCCTCGATTTTCGCCAGCAGCGCCGGATCGTGGTCGAGCGATTCACCGTAGTCGCGGCACTGCGCGGCGACATCTCCGGCAATGTTCGCCAGGTCGGTCAGCCCGGACGCGATGGGCGCGAGGCGCTCATCCAGATCGACCTTGTCCTCGACGCGCCGCCGCAACTCGCCGGCGACCTCGGCCACCGCGCCCTCGTCACGATCGTACAGCGCCTCGCAAACCTCCTGCGCCAGGCGCATCAGCGTTTCGGCGTTGAGCAGCACCTTGCGCTGCGCGGCCAGTTCCTCGTCCTCGCCCTCACGCGGGGCGGCGGCGGTGATTTCAGTGATAAGGAAACGCAAATACCCGCTGCGGGCCTCGCGGTCTTTTTCCTTGCGCTCCAGCTCCGCGCGCCGTCGGCGCAGGTCGCACAAGATCGGAAGAGCACACGTCTGAACTCCAGTCACCGAATACGA
>CALBTQ010000126.1 GCA_937967875.1 uncultured Pseudomonadota bacterium | reverse complement strand
ATGCTGCAGCTCGATTTCTTCCTCACCGTGCGCGTGGCGTTGCACGCCAAGGTGCAGACCGAAACCGGCCCGGTGCATCTGTATTGCACGCACCTGACCGCGGCGATCAGCATTTTGCCGTACAACGGCGATTATCCGTCCTACGAGGCCGAACAGGCGGCGCAGATCGACGCGTTGCTCAATTGGGTCGAGGAAACCTCGGACGGCGAGCCGGTGGTGCTGATGGGCGATTTCAACAACGGACCGGGCGTCGGCGGCGATCCGGATGAATTTCCGGCCAACTACGCCGCGTTGACCGGCGCGGGGATGACCGATCCGTATGTGGCGCAGCATCCGGATCTGTGCACGTACTGTTCAGAAAATCCGCTCAACGACGAGGACACGAACGATGTGATCATCGACCACTTGTTCTTCGGCGGTTTCAGCGCACCGGATTTCGTTGCCGAACGCATTTTCACCGAGCCGATCACGTTGACGGTGGATGAGGAAGACGTGGAATCGAGGCTCTCGGATCACTACGGCAATATGGTCACCGCCACCTGGTAAACGAATTGCATAGATAAAAAAATGGCCGACTCATCGCGAGCCGGCCATTTTTTTACTTCATCAACAGGCGCAACCGCCGCCGCCGCTATCGTCGTCACTGCCGCGTTCCATGTCGTCATCATCGTCCTCATCGTCCAGGATCGAATCGTTGTTGTCGTCATCGTCGATATCTTCATCGTCATCGGCGGTGTCGTCGTCGCCAGTATCATCGTCAGCCGTATCGTCGTCGGCGGTGTCGTCATCCGTCGTATCATCGTCAGCCGTATCGTCGTCGGCGGTGTCGTCATCGGTCGTGTCATCGTCGGCGGTGTCGTCATCCGTCGTATCGTCATCGGCGGTGTCGTCATCCGTCGTATCGTCATCGGCGGTGTCGTCATCCGCCGTATCATCGTCGGCGGTGTCGTCATCCGCCGTATCATCGTCGGCAATGTCGTCATCGGTCGTGTCATCGTCGGCGGTGTCGTCATCGGTCGTGTCATCGTCGGCGGTGTCGTCGTCAGTGATATCGTCATCCGTCGTGTCATCGTCGACGGTATCGTCATCGGCGAGTTCCACGCATTCGTCGGTGGCCTCGATGCACTCTTCCCACTCTTCGCAGGGATCGCCCATGTGACCGCATTCGTCGGTGGTTTCGAAGCATTCGGCGGTTTCATCGCCGTTGCAGAACAGACCGTCGTCGACCGGGCAGGGATTGCCCGTGTGACCGCACTCGTCGGTGGCCTCGATGCATTCGAAGGTTTCGGTTCCATTGCAGTAGAGGCCGTCGTCGAGCGGGCAGGGATTGCCGGCATGCTGCGAGCATACGCCCGACAGGCAGGTGTCCTCGCCGTTACAGAAAATGTTGTCGTCGCAGATCGCGCCGTCGTTGAGCGTCCAGTCGGTGACCGACTCGTCGGGATCACAGACCAGGCAGTCGTTGCCGGGATTCAGATCGCCCTCGGCATAGCAGACATCGTCGATGTAGCAGCCGCATAACTCGGGCGCATAATAGGCCACGCCGCGAAAAGCGCCGTTGCCGGGGAAGAAAATGGCGTCGAGTTTCAGCCATCCCGCCGAAGGCGAGCCCGACCACGTGTGCTCGTGCGAACTGGAACTGTCGTGCAGTTCGAAGACCAGGAAATCGAGCTGCTTGAAGCCCATGCACCAGGAGCCTTCGGTGATGGGGATGTCCATGTCCGGCTGGCCGACCAGGTTGCGGCTGTACCACTGGCGGTGGGGCAGTTGGAGCGTCGAGGACGTCCATACCGGCGCGCCGTCGGGGCCGTCGCCGTCGACGTCGGTGAACACGGCTATCTGTGTATTCTGCCCGAAGTAGTTGGAAACGCGGACCGTGACTTCGGTCAGAAACGACGGGTAGTGGCTCGGCGCGATACACGAGACGATGTAGCTGTCGGGAACGACCGGCAGCGTCTGTTCGAAGCCGCCGTCGTCCTCGATCAGGTTTTCGGACGTACCGTCGGTTTCGAAATCCCAGAAGGGCAGTTCGAGATCGTCGGCCGACAGTTGCGTCGCCAGGGTTACGCCGACGAGAAGGATAATGGAAATTAACGCCGTAATTGAATGGATACGCTTCATTTTATACTCCCCTACAAATGAAGGTATTTCTTTGCGAATTATTCGTTTCACGGATGGACAAGCAAAGATGTTCGCTCTATTCCCGCACCATAGAAAATTCTACCATGGTTTCGGTTCCCGGCAAAATCTACTTTCCACTTTTCCAATCGGCCGATTCCCGCGGGCATAGCGCCTCGTAGGGTATGCCCACGCGCGGTTCGGCCATCCAGTCGGCGACGGTCGAACGCCAAGTCAGATAATGCTCCGTTTGCTTGTGCGCCAGCGCCGTTTCGTCGGATTCATAGACTTCGTAGAGCATGAATTTCGTTGGATCTTCGGTGCTTTGCAGCGCGTCGAAACGCAGGTTGCCCGCTTCCTTGATCGCACCTTTGTGATTGGCGACGGTGGCGGCAATGAAATCGTCGATGTGTTCCTCTTTGACGTGGATGTGCACACAGGTGATGTTCATCGGTTTCCTCCGAGAAAATTCAAAGTTATCCGCATCATAACAAAAGTGTATCCCGGCGCCAGGGGCGAGGCGGTACCTGCTTGACTTCCGGGCCGGGATGGGATTTCTTTATGCGGATCCGAAGTCGGCTGTTCAAGTGAGGGGCGATGAAAAAGCGAATCGACTGGCTGGACACGATGCGCGGTCTGGCCTTGTTGATGGTCATGTATGCGCACAACAAACCGGGCGACACGGTTTCCAAGTACCTGCAGTTGGTGCTGATTCCGGTGTTCTTTTTCGCTTCCGGTTTTTTCTTTGACGTGGGCAAATACGCTTCGCACAAGGATTTCTTCAAGAAACGCGTGCGCCGGCTGGTTGTGCCGTACTTCGCTTTTTCGTTCATCAGCCTGGCGTTCTGGGTGGCGTTCGCCGGCGGATTCGTCTCGTTGAATCAGGAGTTTCAACGCGGCGGTTATTGCATTCTGATTTTCATCCCGATTCTGGGGACGTTCTGGGGCACCGCGCCGCTGATACCACATAACATTCCGCTGTGGTTTTTAACCGCACTGTTCAGCGCCGATCAACTTTTTTATTGGTTGCGTCTCAAGTACAAGTCGAACAAAAAGCTGATCACCTGGATGTTCGTCATTTCGTTCATCGGCTTTATTCTCGGGCGCATTCTGCCGTTCCGCCTGCCGTGGAACATGGATATCGCGTTGACCATCGTCGTGTACTACGGTCTGGGGCATTTGTTTTATAAGCGCTGGGGCGCAGGCTGGGACCTGAAGATATGGCAGAAGTTACCGCTGGCGGCGGTGCTTTTCGGCATCAGCGTGTTGTTCGTCTGGATCAACCCCGAGATCCACATGATGGACAACAACATCGGCCGTTTTTTTCTGTTTCATCCGGCGTCGTTGGCGGCGGTGGGCTTTTTCATTCTCTTTTCGCAATTGATTGCCCGTGTGCCGATCATCAAGTGGGTGGGCGTCAACTCGCTGCCCATTTTGGGGCTGCACGTGATGGCGATCGGCATTTTTCTGCCGATCTGCAAACAGGCGTTGGGCATCAACGTCAAGGAAACCTTCCACGATCCGGTGTGGGCGATTTTTTACACCGCCGGCACGCTGCTGGTCGTCTGGCCGATGGTCGAGATCATCAATCGCTTTTTCCCGCAGGTGCTGGGCATGCCGAAACGGAAAAAGGCGGTGATCGCCGAGCCGAAGCCCGAAAGCTCGCCTGACGACGCTTCTTGACGTCGGCTTCGTCTTTTCATACCGTTTCAATTGGAGATTATGGCGGGAAGAGGCGATGTGGCGAACGCTCCCCATTTTGCTGTTGTTGATAGTACTTCCCTGGTCCACGGCGCAGGCCGAGGATGATGACGGCGGCGACGAGGATCTCACCCTGACCAACAATCCGTTCGAATCGCAGGCGATCACCACGAACGCGCCGCAGCCCGTGCTGCCCCCGTGGGAGAATCAGCCGCTGCAATGGACCATTTATTACAACCAATTGGCGTGGGGCGCGAATACGCTGCAGACCGTCGGCGTGCTCGATGCCGGCTCGCAGGATGCGTTGTTCGGCGACGCGTTGGGCACGGCGATGCTGCGCCAGTCGATCACCTATCGCTACCACGGTCTGCTGGGCGGCGTGGTGCGGCCGGTGGCGCGTTTCACGGTGGGCGCGGGGCAAAATCCGATGCCGCTGTCCGGCGTGGGTTTTCACGGCTACAACGACATCTATTCCGGCTACGCCTATTCGGAGTTGGGCGTCGAGGTGGTCTACAAAGGCGTCGGCGTGGGGTACACCTACGGTTATTTAGTGTCGCGCGACTTGGGCATGGCCAACGACGCCGACATCACCGGACCGCCCAGTCCCTTCGCCCCGATGCCGGGCTCCTTCAATTTCGACGACTGGCTGAACAATTTTTATCTGATTTTCGAATGACTTTCCTTACCAATCACAAAACGAGCGGGAGAGATTGATGCACGAAGCGGCTGTTCATGGTGAGGTTCATCCGGCGTTTGCCGAAGTGCGCGATGTGTTTGCCGACAGCATCGTCAAGGGGCGCGAAATCGGCGCGGCCGTGGCGGTGTATCATCGCGGCGTGAAGGTCGTCGACCTGTGGGGCGGTCTGCGTGACGAAACGACCGGAGCGCCCTGGGAAGAAGACACGTTGACGATCGTGTTTTCCTCAACCAAGGGCATGGCTGCGGCGACGTTGGCGCTGGCGCATTCGCGCGGTTGGCTCGATTACAACGCGAAGGTCGCCGTGTATTGGCCGGAGTTTGCGCAGAACGGCAAGGTCGACGTTACCGTGCGGCAAATGTTGGCGCATCAGGCCGGGCTGTGCTGCATCGATACGCCGCTGACGCCGGAGATTCTCGCCGATCACGATTGGCTCGCCGATATTCTCGCCGCGCAAAAACCGGTGTGGCAGCCCGGCGCGCGGCACGGCTATCACGCGGTGTCGCTGGGTTTCTACGAAGGCGAGTTGTTGCGGCGGGTTGATCCGCAGCGCCGCACGTTGGGGCAATTTTTTCAGGAGGAAATCGCCGCGCCGTTGGGTTTGGATTTTTTCATCGGTCTGCCGCGCGACATTCCCGAACGACGCCTCGCGGAAGTTAAAGGCTTTAAACCGCGGGAAGTCTTGCTCGAACCGTTCCGCATGTCGCCGCGCATGGTGCTGGCGTTTGTCGATCCGAAGTCCATCACGTCGCGCACTTTTCGCAATCCAGATATCAAAAATCCCGTCGAACTCGGTTTGCCGATGTGGCGTCACGTGCAGATGCCCGCGTCCAACGGCTTCGGCACGGCGCGCTCGCTGGCCAAAGCCTACGGTTGTCTCGCCAGGGGCGGCAAGGAACTGGGATTGAAAGAGGAGACAATGCGCGCGCTGACCGCGCCGCCGATCGCGCCGGTGTTGGGCACGCACGATCGCGTAATGTTCGTCGAGGAGATCGGAAGAGCGTCGTGTAGGGAAAGAGTGTAGATCTCGGTG
>CALBTQ010000125.1 GCA_937967875.1 uncultured Pseudomonadota bacterium | reverse complement strand
AGATCTACCCTCTTTCCCTACACGACGCTCTTCCGATCTCTGTTGAAAAGCGGCCGCACCGACGCGGGCGCGAAAGCGGCGGCCAGCCACACCGGCGCGCTGTCGGGCAGCTTCGATATTTTCAAAGGCGCGATGCGCCAGGCCGGCGTGATTCTCGTGCCGCAACCGATGGACCTGATCGACGGCGCGGCCTGCAACTACCTACCGATGCCCAAGGGCCACAACGTGTGCGTGGTCACGCTCGGCGGCGGGTGGGGTGTGGTCGCTTCCGACCTGTGCAACGAATACGGGCTCAAACTGCCCGATCTGCCGCCCGACGCCATCGCTCAACTCGACACCATTCTGCCTTCTTTCTGGAGCCGGCAGAATCCGGTCGATCTGGTCGGACAGATCGATCCCGCGCTGTATGCGAAGGCGCTGGAGATCGTCGTCGCCTCCGAGCAGTTCGACGCGGTGATCACCCTGGGGTTGATCGGCTCGTCGAGCCTGGTCAGCGACACGGTCAGCAATGCGCATCGCGTCGCGCCCGAGTCGATCAACGAACAGATGATGATGCAGATGAAGGCGATCAGCGACGGCTTCGAGGAAAGCATTCACAAGGACATCGCCCGCCTGACCAAGCAGTACGGCAAGCCGATCATCAACGTGTCGCTCGACAAACGCCCGCACAAGCCCATCAGCAACTTGGGCAACGGCGATTATCTGGTCATCTTCAATACGCCGGAAAAAGTGGTGCGTGTGTTGGCGGGCATGGTCTACTACCAGAAGTGGCGCAAGTCCGTCGGCCTGCCGATGATGTAAGCGATTGGTTTCAGCGCAAGAGGGCGAGCAGTTCGTCGTGGATCAAACCGTTGGTCGCCACGATGTGCGGCTGCTCCAGATCCACCGCGCCGCCTTCCAGATTCGTTACGCGCCCACCGGCCTCGCGGCAGATTAAAATGCCCGCCGCTACGTCCCACGGCTTCAGATGCAGCTCCCAATAACCATCGAAGCGCCCGGCGGCCGTCCAGCACAAATCCAGCGCGGCGCTGCCCACCCGACGCATGCCTTGCACGGCCATGATCACCCGTTGAAATTCGGCGAGGTTGTTGCGCGAGAGCGTGCGTCGCGCGTAGGGAAAGCCCGTGGCGCATACGGCGTTTGCCAACACCGCGGTGGCGCTGACGTGCAGCGGCTGCCCGTTGAGCGTCGCCCCATGGCCTTTGACGGCGGCGAAGGTCTGATTCATTTCCGGCGCATGCACCACGCCGACGACAAGTTCGTCGTTTTCCAGCAGGGCGATGCTCACCGCGTAAGCCCAGAAGCCATGCGCGAAATTGTTTGTGCCGTCGAGCGGATCGACCACCCATTTGCGCGTGCCGTCGCCGATGAGCGTCGTGCCTTCCTCGGCGATCAGCGCGTCGTGCGGCCGGCTCTGGGACAGACGCCGGGCGATCAACTTTTCGCTGGCGCGGTCGGCTTCGGTCACGACCTCGTTCTCGCCCTTCATTTCCATCGTCGTGTGCCCGAAATAGTCGTGCAACAACCGGCCTGCTTCGTGCGCGATCGACAGCGCAAGCTCGACATCATCCGCGTATGGTTTGTGGGTAGTCATCGTGCTTCGCAGCCTAAGTCACCCGTTGGGGCGAAGCAAGAAGATTTTTGTCCGTCAGCGTTGCGAAAGGGCGGTCACATGATCGTCGTCGGCGCTCCACATGCCCTCGTAGAAGTGATAGACGATGCCGGTGTTGGCCACGCGCTGGCGATGGCGAGATTGCAGGTGACGCTTCTTGTCGTGGCGTCGCAGGCCCATGTACTGTTTGTCCCACTTATCCATAAAATAGATAATCTTAGGTTGGCGCATTTCCAGCAGGGAATAAAGCGACGACATGCGCGCGGCGCGATCCCGGCAGGAATCGGCGAGTACAACATGGATGTGCGCCACCTCCGGATCGGTCAGCCCGACCAGATCCAGCACCTGCCGGCGGCCGAAGTAATACAACGCGCCCACGTCGTGCGTCGCCACCAGGTCGCCCGGCGCCGTGTGGTCGTTCACCCATTGCACGGTGGAAAGCATCGAGTTGCGCGTGTTGTCCAGATTCATGCGAAACAAAGCGCGGTGCAAAGCGCCGTTGAAGGCGGCCATGAACAAAAAGACGACCAGGATGCACAACAGCGCGGGGCGGGCGAACGACGCCAGGGTCGGTTGCGGTCGTTGCGCCAACCAGGCGGCGAACCTTCGACCACCGATCGTCAGGGCGATCAGCAACAGTGGCAGCAACGGATGTTGATAGCGTCCGCCGTAGTGCAGCAGCGCGCCGACGAATTGCGACGTATAGGCTGTGTAGAAAAACAGCATGAACAACCAGGGATACACGCGTTTGAAAAACGGCTTGGCCCATACCAACAGCGGCAACGTGAAAATAAACGATCCCGGCAGAACGGGCAACGCCAATCGCAGAACGTGAAAACGATCCGCCCAACTCAGGCAGTAATCGCCGAAGAAATGTTTTTTCGCCGAGACGGTCAGCGGGAAAAGCGTATGGTTGTAATGGAAGTTCATCGCCAGGTACGGGCTTACCACCAGCAGCGCCAATAAGCCGGAGAGAATTACCTGATAAATATTTCGCCGTTTCCGAATCGCCTCGACCAGTGCTACGCCATACAATACAACCGCCGCAAACCATCCTTCAGGTCGGGTGAGGATCGACAGTCCGGCCAGAATTCCGAGCGCGAAAATCAGGTTCGGCTTCGTTCGCGACCATTCGAAAAGGACGAACGACCAGATCAACAATGCGGTGAAGGGCACGGTTTCCAGGCCGTTCAAACTGTGCGCGGCCATCAATCCGCCCAGGGCGACCACCGCCGCCGCGAAGGCGGGCGTCAGTTCGTCGTCTTGCAGCGCCTTGGTCCAGTAAAAAACGCCGGCGATCAACGCCAGGAAAAAGAAACATCCGACGATCCGCGCGGCGCTCGGCACGCCGACCAGCTTGCCCAACAGGCCCATGAGCAGAACATGCAGCGGGCTGGTGATTCCCGCCAGAGGGGATGCTTGATTGACCGCCGGCAGGTTGTGCTCGGCAATGTTGCGCGCGGCGGTCAGCGAGATGTAACTATCGTCGATCGGAAAAATATTCTCAAAGCCCTTGAGCGGAAACAGGGTGAACGCAAGTACGGTTAGCGAAGTAAATAATAACAACCAAGGAAGAAATGCACGGTAAGATCGGAAGAGCACACGTCTGAACTCCAGTCACCGAATACGATCT
>CALBTQ010000124.1 GCA_937967875.1 uncultured Pseudomonadota bacterium | reverse complement strand
CCACCGAGATCTACACTCTTTCCCTACACGACGCTCTTCCGATCTGGGCATGCCCAGCAACGTGAGCGGAACGATCTTCCGTAAAAACAGTTTGTAGTCGACGCCGTCGTGGTGGCGCACGACCAGATAGATGCACAGCACCAGGTTCAGCGGGATGATCAGCGGGATCACGTACTCCAGCGGGAAGAACATCGCCGCGAAGGTCAGCGTGATGATCGCGCTGCCGAAGCCGGTGGCCGTGCCGATCAGGTACGCGCCGAAAACGATGAAGGCTAAAATGGCGATGGGCGCATCCTTTCGTTTCACGAAATGCGGGGTAAGATGTTCTATAAAGATAACATTATTCGGCGCGGTTGTCAACGAACTGTTTGTCGCGCGATGGCTTTCTCGTTTCGCCTGTGTATGATCGGACTTGGATAAAAAAATGGGAGAGGGTGATGACTCGATTCATGAAAATATTGTCGGCGCTGCTGGCGTCGGCGTTGATCTGCTTCGGCGCTTCTCTTGCTTGCGACGATGATGACGACGACAACGCCGTTGCCGACGACGATACCGCCGTTGCCGACGACGATACCGCCGCTGCTGACGACGATGACGACGACACCGACGACGATGACGACGACACCGACGTTGATGACGACACGCCGTTGCCGGAAGGACCCGGCGGTTTCGATCCCGCGTATCGCTCTTCGCCAGATTTCTTCACCATGACCGACGATTTGATCGTCGGTCAGGAAGGCCTGGCGGTACGAATTTGGTATTCGAGGAATATCCTGTCGCTCGTTGACCTGGACGCGTTTTCCGTGCCGCGGGGTACGACCGCCATTCAGGAGGTCGACCAGGACGGCGAAGGGACCTTCGATATTATTACGGTGATGGTCAAACTGGATGAGGCTTACGATCCGCTCAACAACGATTGGTACTATGAAACGCGCACTCCCGACGGCTCGCTGCGCGCCTTGCCGCCGCCCGGCCGTATCCAAAACTGCATCGACTGCCACCGTGACTTCGCTGCGACCGATTTTCTCGGCGGCACGAAACTGCGATCGTCGCGCAAGAGTTCTTTTCGCTGAGACCTTTCTTGACAGCCGCCGACTGTCATGAAATTATCTGCACTATAGAAGTTATTATCGATGCAACGCGTAGCCCATTGATGTTTGAAGTCGGGAAAGCTCGGCCAACTTTCGTTCCGCGAACTCGGAGAGACGATGAACGAAACGGACCGTACCCAGAAAATGCTGCAGGCCATTATGCGCAACCTCGCCGAAATTCGCGGCGAGCTCGACGTCATCAAGCAACACAGCGTCAGCCGCGAACAGATGCAAAAATTGCAGGGGCGCATCGAGGCGCTGGAGCGCAAGCCGGCGTTGACGCAGGCGGAGACGGTCTACGCCGAGCAGGCGCCGCTGAATCATGCGGCCGACGAAACGCCGCCCGCGACCGAGTTGGAAACGCTCGCCGGTCTGGTCGCCAAGGAAGCGAAGTGGACCGAGGAGGAAACTCCGCCCGTCGCCGAGCCGGAAATTAAGGCGCACTACGATCTGCCGGAAATCACCGAAGAGGCCGCCGTCGCGCCGGAGTTGCCCGGCGAGCCCGCAGCGCCGCTCGACACCGAACCGGTTGCGCCCGCAGCGCCGCCGGAGATCGTCGAGGAAGCGGCGATCGTCACGGAACCCGCCGCGCCGCAAGCACCGCCGCGAAAAGAGCCGATGGCGCCGCCGCCCACCCCGGGTATCGGCGGCATGCACGTCCGGCAACAAGCTCCGCCGCGTCCGACGCACAGACCTGAACCGCCGCGTCCGACGCCCCGACCGTCACCGCCGCCACCTCCACCGGCGAAGAAAGAACCGCCGCGGACGATCAACTGGGGCGACGTCGAATCGACCGCCGCCGTGTGGGGCACGCGCATCGGCGCGTTCATCGTCGTGCTGGGCCTGGGCTATTTGCTGAGCATCGGCTTCGGCAAGCTGGGCATGGTCGGCAAGACGATCGTGGTCTACCTCGCCTGCGCGGGCATGTGGACCACCGGCCTGGTTTTCGACCGGCTGGAGAAATACACCGTCTGGGCGCGGATCATGATCGCCGGCGGCTGGGCCGGCTTGTACGTGACGACCTTCCTCATTCACTATCTGCCGCAGGCGCGCTTGATCGCCGACCCGACCGTCGACGTGCTGCTGCTCATGGGCCTGGCCGTGGGCATGATCGTCCACTCGTTCCGCTATCGCTCCGAGGCGCTGACCACGCTGTGCTACTTCATCGCCTTCATCACCATCGCGATGACGATCCGCCTGGCCGAAGCCGCGATGATCAGCCTGGTCGCCTCCGCCGTGCTCGCCGTGTCGATGTTGTTCATTCTGTATCGCCAGCAGTGGTTCTCGCTCGCGATGTTCAGCCTGATCGCCTGTTACGCCACGCACGCGATCCTCGTGCGCTTCCTGGAAATGAACATCTGGGTCGGCGGCGTGCGCACCGGCACGGAGTTCACCACCGGCTCGATCATGCTTTATCTCTACTGGCTGACCTTCACGCTGGCGACGTACATCATCAAGCCGGACAAGGAGCAAAAGGAAACCAAAAACCTGTGGATGCTGGCGATGAACTTCTTCCTGTTCGTCGCCGTCGCGCGCTACCACTTCGGCACGGCGCATCCGGAATGGCGCTGGTACTTCACCGGCTCGCTGGCCGTGGCCTATATCGTCCAGGCGTTTTTGACGCACTCGTGAAAACGCTGGAACCTGTATACGCTCAACCTCATTATCGCCGTGCTGTGCACGACGCTGACGCTCTACTTCAAGCTGCTGGGCGGCGCGTGGTTGGCCGTCGCCTGGCTGTTGCAGGCCGAAGCGCTCTACGCTGCCGGGCTGCTCGGCGACGAACGCCGCTTCCGCTTGCTCGCCATCGCCAATTTCGCCCTCGTCGTCGGTTGGATGTTCCTGCGCGATTTCTTCCAGAACGACACGCTGACGCTCATGGGCTACACGCTTTACGTGCGCACGCTGACCTTCGGCACGCTCGCCGTCGTGCTGTACTTCAACGCGATTTTCCGCCACACGCTGCGCGGGCGCATCGACAATAAAGAGACGTACTCGTTCCTGTTCGGCTATCTGGCGACGGCGGTCGTGACGATTCTGTTGGTGCGCAACTGGGTGCCCGATGAAATTCTCACGGCGGCGGTGTTCGCCGCGGCGCTCGGACTGGCGCTGATGGAAATCGGGCTGCGCATCGACGAGCCGCACCTGCGCGTACAGGGATCGTTCTTCTCGTTCCTGGCGATCGTCGGCGCGCTGGCGCCGCTACTGGGCGCGTCGGAAATGTATTACTCGCGCGGCCTGGCCTATCGCATCGGCTGCGAGGCGGCGGTGATCGCGTTGGCGTACGTCGCCTTTGCGCGCTTCCATCGTTTGGGCCGTCTGGCCGGACGGTTGCACGAGATCGAGCTGAACGTTTCCAAGGCCTTCGCCGCGGCGGTGTTGATCGCGGTGATCGCCTGCTATCGCGAGATCGCGCCGAGCGCGCCGCTGTGGCTGGCCTTCGCCTGGCTGCTGTTGGGCGTGGCGTTTCTGGAAATCGGCGTGGCGCTCAAGAGCCTGTTTTTCCGCGTGCAGGGCTACGTCATGACCGGCCTGACGCTGGTTTGGTCGCTGTATGCGTTCGTCGCCGAGCCGCGCTGGTTCGATGAGATGCCGCACCACGCGTGGGCGTTGGTGTTGGTGATCGGCGGATTGTTTTACCTGTTCGCGCGCCTGGGCGCGATCACCGCGCGGGATACGGCCGCGCTGCACGAGTCCGAGCGTTTCGCCGACTGGCCGGGCGGCGGATCGTTGCTGGCCGCCGCGTATTCGCTGGCCGGCACGCTGATCCTCGTGCTGTTGTTGCGGCAGGAGATGATCGACCGTTGGCCCTTGTTCATTGCCTTCGCCTGGCTGCTGGCCGCCGCGTTGCTGCTGGAAGCGGGCTCGCGCTTCGACAGCCGCATTCTGCGCTGGCAGGCGGTCGCGCTGGCCGCGCTGGCGTTCTTCTTCGCGCTGTGGACGAACACCGAGACCGGCACGATGTTCGGACCGTTGAGCGAAAACGCGGTCGCGCTGCTGCTGTGCACGGCCGCGTTGTATTACCTGTACGAACGCTATCGGCGCGCCGTGCCCGCCGTCGCCCCGCCGCTCGACGCGCGCCTGCCGGCCAGCGACGCGTTGTCATGGCTCGCCGGCGTGCTGTTGCTGCTGTTGTTGCAGCGTGAAATCTACGTGCGGTGGCCGGCCTGGGTGATCGTCGCGTGGATCGTGCCGATGGGCGCGTACTTTGCGCTCGGGCTCAAGCTCAAGCGGCCGCAGTTTTTATTGCAGGGATTGGCCGCGGCGTCGGCAATTTTCCTGTGGGCGATGCTGGCGACGATCCCCGCGCATTATCCGGAAAATCAAATCGGCAACATGCGCGTGCTGACCGTGCCGGTGGCGATCGTCGCGTTCTATGCGTTGTTTGCGCTGCTCTACCAACGCGCGCCGAAGTTGTTTGCCGGCAACGCCGCCGTGTACGCCGGTTATGCGCGCGACGGTTTTTCGTTGGCCGCGACGATTCTCCTGGTCTCGCTGCTCACCAATGAGATCAACGATGCCGACAAGGCCTTCACCGTGCTGGCCTGGATCGT
>CALBTQ010000123.1 GCA_937967875.1 uncultured Pseudomonadota bacterium | reverse complement strand
ATACGGCGCCCACCGAGATCTACACTCTTTCCTACACGACGCTCTTCCGATCTGAAACGAAAGCGAAATTCGGCCATCCCTGTGTTCTGGAAATCGAACGCGGCGTGTTCGCCCGCTGCGACGTACCTGCGCCCGCGGCCGACGAAATCGTCTTTGCGGAAAAGGGCTATCGCATGTTCGGCCCGACCGGCGAGTACGCGTTCTCGGTCGGCGGCGATTTGGTTTATGCGCTGAATTTGCAAACGCTGGTGCGCCGTCTGGTCGGTTACGCCGAAGAGGCGGGCGTCGATGTTACCTACGGTCTGCGCGCCCTGCGGCCGATCGTCGAGGGCGCCGTCGTCAAAGGCGTGGTGTTGCAGCCTCGGCGCGGCAAGGAGCGTGAGCTGCTTGCGCGGATGGTCGTCGACGCCACCGGCCACGGCGCGGCAATCACCCGCCAACTGCCGGAAGAGTGCGGCGTCGATTTCACCGACCGCGCCTCCGACTGGGTCGTAGCCGAAGCGCGGATGGTCGCGGTCGATCGCGAGGCGGCGCAACGGGCGATTGCCGCCGGACGCATCGAACCGGATATCATGTATCACCAGATCGCCGCGCACGGCGTGTACAGCACGATCAGTCACATGCTCGATCTGAAGAACGCGCAGATGTTCGCGTTGGTCGGCATCAAGGCCGATTACGAGCGCCCCGAGCCGGCGCTGGTGCTCGATGAATTGCTGCAAAAACTCGACTTCGCGCGCGAAACGATCGTCAAGGACGCCGGCCGGATCCGCATCCGCCGCGCCAGCCTCAAACTGGTCTGCGACGGTTTCGCGATGATCGGCGAGGCGGCCGGGATGGTCATTCCGATGCACGCCAGCGGCGTCGCCTCGGGCATGATCGCCGGTTACGGTTTGGGCAAACATCTGGGCAAGATCCTACGCGGCGAACGTGAAGCGACGACCGCCCGGCTCTGGCCATGGTGCGCCGCCTATCAACGCGGGCGCGGCTCGGTGCTGGCTTCCTACGACGTCAACCGGCGCTTGATGGAAGCGATGGATGTGCAAAGCGAAGCATACCCGCTGATCAACAGCGGCCTGATGCAGGGCGAGGATTTCAAAACCGCAATCCCGGCCAAACCGCTGAGTATCAGCGCGACCACGATTCCCCGCCGCGCGGTCGGCATTGCGAAAAACCCGCTGGTGGCGGCCAAATTTTTCCTCTTCATGCCGCAGGTGTTCGCCGCCATGGCGCATTGGAAACTGGTGCCGCCGGTTTGGAACCGGACCGCGTTCAACGTGTGGAAGACGGTGGCCGAGCGTCTCTTGCCATAACCGTTCGTCAGTGAAAAAATCAGCGGATGGATTATCCTCTCAGTCGCGATGAATATCCGCTCGCGGAATTGCGCAAAGCGCGCCGCCGGCATCTGGTGCGCCAATCGGTCTTGTTGCAGCAGCCGCTGACCGGGCCGATGGAAGTCGGCGTCATTCCGACCTACCGCTGCAACTTCGGATGTGTGTTTTGTTCGCTGCCCGACGAAGGCCGCGCCGGTGTGCGCGACATGCCGTCGGCGTTGTGGCATAAGATACTTATCGATCTGGCTGCAACGGAATGTGAGCAGGTGAGTTTCACCGGCGGCGGCGAACCGCTGCTCCACCCGGATCTTCCCGCAATGGTCGATCTGGTGCGGACCAAAGACATGGCGTGCTCGGTATGCACCAACGGCTCTTTGTTGACGCCGGAATTGGCGGAGTACTGGGCGTGGCTGGGCGTGCATATTTCCGTCAGTTTCAACGCCGCTACCGAGGAAAGCTATTACTCGATTCATCGCGGCGCGAAGGACGGCGACTTCCAGCGCATTCTCAATACGCTCCGCTTTTTCGCACAAACAGCGGTCCAGGAAAACGTAGCGACCTCCTTCGTTTCGATGAACTTCGTCGTCAACAGCATTAATTATAAGGAAATCGAAGCGATGGTCGGCCTGGCCGATTTGGTCGGGGCGACGCAAGTGCAGTTCCGCCGCATTCAGCCGCGTGACAAACACCACCATCTGCTCCTGGATGACGCACAACTCGAAGAAGTACGCACGACCCTTCGCCGCCTCGAACACGACGTCGCCGCCGAAAGCAATTTTACCATGCAGGTGGCGCAGTCGTTGCGCGCCGAATGTTCGGGGCAGATGACCGACGGCGTGCTGCAGCCCGGTGTGGTGCCCGAGGCGTTTCTCGACGACCGCACCTGGGCGCCGTGCATCGAAGGGTATATCGCCAGTTACATCGACGCCGACGGTACGGTGTTTCCCTGCTGCCTGCGCTCGACCTCGATCACCGGCCATTACATGGGCAATCTGAGCGAGCGGTCGTTTGCGGAAATCTGGCGCGGTGAAGCCTACTCGAATTTTCGGCGCGAGGCGGCCAACCTGGATCCCGCCTCGTTCCGGCCGGGCGAGGATTCCTGCGCCTATTGCCCGAAGGCGAAGCATTTTCTGTATCTGGTCGATGAATTCACGCCCGGCAACTATCTCGATCTTACGCGCCGTCGCGCCGATGCCTTGAGCGAGGAAAACAATGCGTTGCGCGAACGCATCAGGCGTTTCACGCCGCTGCCCGATCTGGCGATGCGCGCCGGTTTCGCCGGTCATCATCTGCCGGAAGTGTTGCCGCCGGGCAAGGAATACAAGCTGAGCGTCATCGTGCGCAATGCCGGTCCGTTCGTCTGGCCGGGTTACGACGTGGCGGGTGACCATGGCGTCGGCTTGGGGTATCATTTGCTCGACAAGCGCGGGCGCATGCTGCAATTCGACAACAATCCGCGTGCGTATTTGCCGCGCGATCTGTCGGCCGACGAAACCATCGAACTGGAATTGACGATTCATGTGCCCGCTGAAGAGGGGCGCTATTTCATCGAACTGGATATGGTGCAGGAGCGCATCGGGTGGTTCGCGGATGCCGGCGGGCAAACCCTGCGCCTGCCGTTGCGGGTGGAAGCATGAGGCAAAGCCAGGCCGCCAAAACAGCCGAAATCGATTATCGCCGCGACTACTTCTGGTCGGCCGGGGAAAACGCGGAATACTTTCGCGGCATCCTCAACGAGCGACGCTCGTTTTTAACGACCGCGGCGATGAACGGCGCGCTGCGTTCACCTGTGTTGGAAATCGGCGCCGAATACGCCTTCAACGGCATGATCCTGCAAAACGAGCTGGGCCTGGACGTCGCCAACGTCGATCTGTCGCCCGACGCTTTGCGCGCCGCAACGGTTGTTTCGCGGATCCTGGGTTACGACGCGCCGGTTCACCGCGTCGCCGCCGACGCCGAAAGATTGCCCTATGCCAACGGCAGCTTCAATTCGGTGCTGCTGTGGGGCGCGCTGCATCACTTCGCCGATCCGTCCTATCTGCTCGAAGAAATCTGGCGCGTGCTGGCGCCCGACGGGCATATCGTCATCGCCGAAGAGCCCGTTCGCCGCCGCTTGCAATGGGCGCGGGGCCGCACCACGCGCGCCGATCATCTGACCGGTTGGCGGCGGTTGCTGGCCGATATGCATCTGCTGCCGTTTTTCGCGCGCATCGGCGGCGCGGAGGAAGAGGCGGCGGGCGTCACCGAGCGCGATTTTCATCGCCATGAGTGGCAGGCAATGTTCGCCCGCTACATCGATGCGAAATGGTTTTATCAACCGCAATTGACCGGCGGATTGTCCAGCGCCGGGCCGTTGGGACGCACGCTGTGGCGGTGGTTCGTCGAACCGGAACATCGTCTGGCCAGCCTTACCGAATGGTTCGGCGGCGCGGTCAACGGATGGGCGAAAAAGCCGGCGGCGGTGCGGAGCCTGGGCCGGGCGCGCTACCTGTTGCGCAAACATCCGCAACACGACCGCATCCGCATTCAAGGTTATAACGGCGCGCTGATCTGCCAGGGCGAAACGATGGTCGTGGAGTACGAGGTCGGCCCGCTGCCCGCGTCGGCCAAGGGGCGCGCCAGTGTAACGATCGAACTGCCGCGCGAGCCGCGCCGGGTCGATTTTTTCAGCGACGATCATAAGCTCGGGCTGGTCTCCTACACGCTGACCGAGGAGTTTCGTCAGCCGGCCGCCGTGCGTCTCGCGTGCCCGGATTGCGTTACCTTTACTGAAAAATGTATTTTCGGCACTTGTCGCTCCGAGTGTGTTCAAGCGTGCCCGCGCGATGCTCTCGCGCCGACCAATCCGCGCCTGCCGGTGAAAATCAGTTGTGACGGGTGCGGCTTGTGTTTAGATCGGAAGGGCGTCGGGGAGGGAAAGTGTGTAGA
>CALBTQ010000122.1 GCA_937967875.1 uncultured Pseudomonadota bacterium | reverse complement strand
GACCACCGAGATCTACACTCTTTCCCTACACGACGCTCTTCCGATCTAGGACCAATAAAAAAATGTGCGGCATATTCGGTCTGATCGGTAATGAATCCGTTTCCAAGCGTTTGATCGCCGGGGCCGGACGTCTGCAAAATCGCGGGCACCGCTCCACCAAGGTCGTCACTTTCGACGGCAAACTTTTCCATAGCCACGGGGGCTTGCAGCCGGCCACGATTCTGTTCTCCGACTTCGACCCGCGCCGGTTGAAGGGCAACAGCGGCATCGTGCACACGCGCTACGTCACCGCCGGCAAAACCACCGAAGAAGACCTCAAGCGCAACATTCAACCCGTGTTCACCGAGCGCCCGGGCATGGCCACGTGCAATAACGGCGATTTGATCAACGTCTACAGCCAGACGCAAAAACTTAAGGAAAAGGGCTTCTCCTTCCAGACCGAAGTCGACGCCAAGGTGATTCAGAACACGCTCATCGACGCGATGATGAACCTGAAGACCTACCGCGCCGAATCCGACGAACAGTTCGTCGAATTGCTCTGGCAGGCCGTCGAGGAAACGCAAAAGCAACTGATCGGCGCCTACAGCGTGTTGTGCCTGCTGGAAAACGGCCTGCTCGCCTTTCGCGATCCCAACGGCATTCGCCCCTTGTCGATGGCCACGCGGCTGGACGAGGAAGGCAACGTCTGCGAAGCCGGCTTCGCCAGCGAATCCAGCGTATTCAACTATTTCGGCGATTATCACAACGTCAACGAAGTTCGTCCCGGCGAAGCGGTGTGGGTCGGCGCCAACGACCTGCGGCCCTTACGGCGGCAGATCGTCGCCCGCCGCGAAGCGTTTTGCTTTTTCGAGTACGTCTACTTCGCGCGCCCCGATTCCGTCTTCAAGAACCGCCGCGTCGAAGTCGTGCGCGGCGACCTGGGCCGCATGCTGGCCGAGGAATGCGAAGATCTGAAAGACCGCATCGACGTCGTGTGCGGCCTGCCGGGCACGAGCGTCTCGTCGGGACACATGTTCGCCGAGTACCTGGGCAAACTTTTCCGCCGCGCGATCATCAAGGTCGACAATCGCCGCAGCTTTCAGGAAACGTCCGACGCCAAGCGTAAAAAAGCGATCGACGAAAAATTCATCTTCGTGCGCGACTACATCGACGGGCAGCGCATCGCGGTGATCGACGATTCGAACGTGCGCGGCACCACCGCGAAAAAAATCATCGCCCGCCTGCGCGAACTGGGCGCCAAAGAAGTGCACATGCTCTACTTCTCGCCGCCGATCATCGGCCCGTGTTTTTACGGCATCGACACGCCCGACGAAACCAAGCTCATCGCCTTCGGCAAAGCCAACGAGCAGATCCGCGATGAAATGGGCTGCGACTCGGTGCGCTACATCAGCCACCAGGGCCTGTACACCGGCATCGGCGTGAGCGCCGACCAGCTCTGCACCGCCTGCATCACGCGACAATATCCGACCGACACCACCGAGTTGATCTCCCGCACCGAGGGCCGCCGCCAGGAGCGCGAAGCCTCCGGCGGGCAATAATCCCCTCCCCGTTGAAGCGAATCGCCCGGACGGCTATGCTCTAATTATCAAACCTCTCGCGGAGTATGGCTGTGCGCATTCGTTGCCTCATGGTGGCCGTGGCGATCGTCCTGTTGCTCAACGCCTGCGTGATCGACCAGGACGATCCGTACGACGACGACGCCACCCCGCAAATCGATTGGCCCTCGGCCGATCCGAACCGCTACCATTGGGACGGTTTTTCCAATCCGTTTTTCGAGGGGTGGTTCTTCCGCCTGACCCTGCCGGACGAGGATGTCTCCTTCGCGTTTTTGTACGGCGTGCGCAATCCCGGCGCCGACCGGCCGGAAGACGGCGACGCGTTCGTCGTCGCCCTGGGCAGCGACGGCACGTTGATTCAGTCGCTGCTGCCGGTCGACGAATTCACCGGCAGCCTGCAGATGCTCGACGTCAAAGTCGGCGACCATCGCGCCACGGCGAATTCCCTTTCCGGCGCGCTCGAAGATGACGACCACAGCGTTTCCTGGAATCTGACGGTCGACGCGGCCGACCCGTGGACCGACACCATGGGCATTCTCACCAACATCCCCTTCCTGCCGGTCAACTGGTACGTGGGCGCGTTGCAGGCCCGCGCCAGCGGGACGATCGTCTGGAACGGAAAAAAATTCAACGTGAACGACGCGCCGCTGTTTCAGGACCACAACTGGGCCGGCACGTTTCCCGCCGCTTACATCTGGCTGCAGGCGATGAACTTTGAAGACGACGACGAGGCGCTGGCCTTTTCCGGCGGCGACCTGGGCCTGGTGGACGGCGGCATGCTCATCTGGCGCAAAGCCGACGAGACGGTTCAGGTCCGCACGCAGGATATAAATTCCTGGATGGAGGTCAACGTCGACGCCGCGGCGCAGCGGGTGATCGTGACCGTGACGCGCGAGCAGGAACGCTACGTACTCACCGGCGAGCAGGCCGGCGCGACGGTGGTCGCCATGCCCGCGCCGACCCTCGACGGTTTCACCAGTTACTCGCACATGGCGCTCGACGGCCGTTTGCGCGTGCAGCGCTACGAACTGGTCGGTTGGCAATGGACGTTGCGCGAAGACCGCTGGTCGCAAACCTGCGGCGTGGAAATCGGCGGCGCCTACCTGGATGTCGAGTAACGCAAAGGAGCAAACGATGAATCTGAAATTGGACGCAATCAAAGACAAAGTGAAGGAAGTGTACGAGTCCATGGAAGGCGTCGTGCGCAACGAAATCGACGATGCGCGCAACCCGCACGCGTCGATCCGGCGCGTCATCGCCGCCTACAGCGGTGCGGCCGCCGCGGTCAATCTCAACCCGGTGCCGATGTCCGGCTTCGTCATGCTTACGCCGTTGCACACGGCGATGGTCCTGCACGTCGGGCACCGCATGGGCTATGAGCTGTCCACCGAAAACGCCTGGATGGTCCTCAAGGAAATCGGCGGGGCGCTCGGCCTGTCGCTGGCCGGCCGCATGGCCGCCAACGTCGTGATGAAGGTGGGGTTGCCCTTCGTCGGCGCGTACCTGCGGGCGCCGGCCGTGTTCGCCATGACCTACGGCGTGGGCCGCGTGGCCGAGGAATACTTCACGCGTAAAAACGAAGGGCTCGACTTCGACAAAGCCACGGCGCGCGAAGTGTTCGAGCAAGCGGTAAAGGAAGGGCGCGTCGAAGGCGCGCACGCCGAGCACGCCAAGAAGAAACAGGCGACGGCGAAAAAGAAGACCGCGAAGAAAGCCGCAAAAAAGACCGCGCCGAAAAAAACGAAAAAGAGTTAGTTCGTCGCGTACAGCCAGCAGGCGACCCGGCTTTGGTTGCGCGACTCCAGCGGCGGAATTTCACGGCGGCAACGCTCCATCGCGTGCGGGCAACGCGGCGCGAACCGGCAGCCGGGCGGATAGTTCGTCGCCGGATCGACCCGCCCGGGAATGCTCTGCTCGACATCGCCCGCATCCAACCGCCGCACCGCGTTGAGCAGCCCGCGCGTGTACGGATGATGCGCCTCGTCGAACAGCGCTCGCACCGGCGCCGTTTCCGCCACCTGCCCCGCATACAGCACGACTACCCGATCGCATAGCTCAGCCACCACGCCCATGTCGTGGGTGATGAACAAAATTGCCGCGCCGGTTTCGCGGCGCAACTCGTCGAGCAACTCCAGCACCTGCGCCTGAATGGTCACGTCCAGCGCCGTGGTCGGCTCGTCGGCGATCAGCAGCTTGGGTCGCGCGGCCATCGCCATGGCGATCATCACCCGCTGGCGCATGCCGCCGGACATCTGCCCCGGATAGGCGCGCAAGCTTTCCGCCGGTTGACGAAAGCCCACGCGCGCCAGCATGCGCTCGGCCTCGATGTTCGCCTCTCGGCGGCTCAACCCCCAATGCCGACGGTACACCTCGCGCAGTTGATCGCCGACGGTGAACACCGGATTGAGGCTGGTCATCGGCTCTTGG
>CALBTQ010000121.1 GCA_937967875.1 uncultured Pseudomonadota bacterium | reverse complement strand
AGATCGTATTCGGTGACTGGAGTTCAGACGTGTGCTCTTCCGATCTTTATCGCAATGGATTTTGCCCATATTGACCAATTGCATGTTGGCGCGCGTCAGGTTGGCTTCGGTCAACTGACTGTCTTTGAACACCGCCCCCATGCATTTGGCGCCGGTCAGGTTGGCGCCGCTGAGATTGCATCGCAAAAACATCGACCGGCTCAGGTCGGTATCCTGCAAATTGGCACCGGTAAAATCGCATTGAAGGAATTGGGTTAGGTGAAACACGCTGCCGGAAAGATCGCGGGAAGAAAAATTGACTTTTTCCAAATTCAAGCCGGAAAGGTCCAATTCTCGCAAGGATCGGTTGTTTTCGACTCGATCGAATAATTCGTCCTTACTGACTTTCTTGAGCATCTTCTTTCCGATCCATCAACGGCATAACAGTAATTTCACCGTCCGACTCGGTGAGTGTCGCATATTCGATAGGACGACGAACATCCATCGTCGCATTTTTAACACTAACTTCCACGTTGGCAAACAATTGGTTATGGATGTGCAGGTAACTTTTCTTTTGCACATAGGAATTGAGGTACAATTCGATCAATTCACTCAGTTCCTCGTTGCCGACCGTGCGCAGTTTGGTCAGCATTTCCAGAAAACGCTCATGTAATTCTTGTTTTCTCCCGACCAATTTGCCTCGCGAATTCATTTTTTCCCGCTGTAGGATAAAAAGGCTTTTTCGCATATTATCAAGGTTTTGTACACGTTTTTTCAGATTGGATTCCAATTCGGCAATGCGGTCCATATCCTCCTTGGCCACCCCGACGGCCACTTTGGTGCGCAGTTCCATTTCACTGCCGACGTTGTTGCAGTGAATCGATTCCAACGCCGAAGCACTGCCGCCCATGATGCTGCCGCGGTTGACGTTCTCGTTTACCATGTGAATTTCGTGGCCGGCTTTCAGGTCGCTGTTGCGCGAGTATTCGTCGATGACCAGATCCCTCATCGCCACCAACGTCGCGTCCTGAGTGAAACGCGTGATGATCGACTCGCCCGCATTCACCACCGCTTTGTTTTTCCCGAAAATTCCGCCGACGATGGTGATATTGCCGCCGGCCGTCAACCGGGCGGCGCCGACGTTGCCTTCCACGCGCAAATCGGCCGTGCAATCGATGCTGTACCCGTCCTCGACGATGCCTTTGATCACCACCGTGCCGTTAAAATGCACATTGCCCGTGGTGGCGCTGACGTCTTCCAACTCAATGATGTTTTCGACGCTGATCTGGTCGTTACGGAAAATGACATGGCCGGCGATTTCGCTGTACCACTTGAGATTGTCCGAGTCGGCCCGCACGCCCTTGCCGCAACGAATGCGCAAATCCTTGCCGCGCGTCTGCCGAATGGGCTTGTCGGTCACGGTGCGGCCCGGCGTGCCTTCGGTGGGCGGAATTTTCTCCAAAAGCAACATCTCGGGCTCGGTGTTGATGATGTTGCCTAACTCTTTCCAGTTGATCTGCTCCAGATTATCCAGACTACGGTCCTGCCGTTTGATCAGCTTGTTGTAATGATAAATCAACTGCGCGTCTTCGCCGTTGATCGGCTGATCGCCGTTGGCCACCGTTACCGTCTGACCGTAAATCTGCTGTTCGACCACTTCCGCTATTTTTTCCGCATCGATGCCGAAGGAGACTTTCTTTTCCTCCAGCGCCTTGCGGATCATCTCTTCGTTGACCGGCGTTCCTTCGCCCACCGGCGGGATCACGCGCAACATGGCGCGCAGATCGTCGGTCGATCGCTGCACGGCCACCTGCGCCGCACGGTTGATTTTTAGCTGCTGTTCCTCTTCGGGAACTTCTTCTTCCTTTGCTTCGCCTTCCTTTTTTTCCTCGGCGGCGGCGCCGTCTTCACCGGCTTGGGCG
>CALBTQ010000120.1 GCA_937967875.1 uncultured Pseudomonadota bacterium | reverse complement strand
ACCACCGAGATCTACACTCTTTCCCTACACGACGCTCTTCCGATCTAAAAGTGTTCCAATACCCGCGCACCGGCAGCAACCGCTACGGCATCATCCGCCATGCGCGCGGGCATAAAAATCACTATCATATCCGCTTCTACAGCCCGATCGCCGTCGCCAACGCCATGCGCGCCAATTTCCAGGATACGCGCCTGGCCGAGTTGCAAAGCTCGATGCACGGTTACGTGATGGCCGACATCGGGCCGGTCAGCCACAAAACGACCGCCGCCAAACCGCTGGTCGTGCCGACGATGGTCCGGCCGCAGTCGCCGCCGCCCCCGGGTTCGCGCCGGATCGTTTACAACGTGCACAGCGGCGACAGCCTCTGGTCCATCGCCCGCAAGCACGGCACGACCGTCAACCGCATCCGCGAGTGGAACAACCTCGCCGCGTCGCAACGCCTGCACGTCGGTCAGAAACTTTACATCTACGTCAAAAATTAGCCCCATCAACTTGACCGGCCGCCGGCGCGCCCGCAGAATATCCGTATGCGTTTAAAAATCATCGCGATCGTGGTGTGTCTGTTCGCGCTGCCCGCCTGGGCCGCGGCGGATCTGCTGTACCCGCTCAAGGCTCAGCCGTCGATCTCCAGCAGCTTCGGCCAGTATCGCATCGGCCACCCGCACGGCGGCGTCGACCTGTGGACGTTCCTCAAAATCGGCACGCCCGTCCTGGCCGCCGACGACGGCGTGATCTACGAAATTCGCTGCTCGACGGTCGGCTACGGGCGCGTGCTGTATCATCGCCTGCGCGACGGCCGCATCGCCGTCTACGCGCACCTGAGCGGCTTTGCGCCCAAGATCGACGCGGTCGCCAAAAGGATCCAGCAGACCAACGGTCGCTTCAGCTTCAGCAAGAGCCTCGCGGGCGCTGAGGCGATCGCCGTGCAACGCGGCGAGGTGATCGGCTTCGCCGGCGACAGCGGCACCGACGTGGCGCACCTGCATTTCGAAATCCGCGACCGCAACGGCATGCCGGTCAATCCGCTGCGCGCCGGTTTCCCCTTCACCGACACCCAGGCGCCGATTTTCGCCGCGCTGCACCTGGAGCCGTTGACCTTCGACGCGCATGTCGACGGACGCCACGCCGAGCGCATCTTCCCCTTCTCGCCGACCGTCGGCGGGGCCTATCGCCTGCCGGAGATCGCCATCGGCGGACGCGTCGGCCTGAGCGTGCACGCCTACGATCGCGCCAACGGCTCCAAGCGCCGCCTCGCGCCGTACGATATCGATCTGTCCATCGACGGACAGCCGTGGTTTAGGCACCGCTTCGACCGGTTCAACTACAACGAACGCTTCGTTAGCAACCTCAGTTACATTTATCGTCTTCAGGTGCAGCGACGCGGCACGTTCATTCGCCTGTTTCGCCGCTACGAACGCACCGTGTTTCATCCGATGGACCGCACCGGCGATCTGTCGACGCTCTCGGCCGGCAAACACGAGGCCCGCATCGTCGTGCGCGACGAAGCCGGCAACCAACGCGAGGCGCGTTTTCCGCTGCTGATGCGGCCGGCCTGCCGGATCGAAGACGTGCGCTTCTTTTCCAACGAAACCGGCCCGCACCTGGTCTTCACCGCCGAGGCTTGCCGCACCCTCACGCTGCACGATGAAGACGGGCGCGAGTTGCCCCTGCAGGTGACCGGCGACAATCGCCGCTTCGGCGTCGAGTTGCGCGACGTGGCGCCCGGGACGCTCCTGCGCGTCGACGCGATCGACGGTTCCGGCGCGACGCAACAATACCGCTGGCGCGTACCGCGCCCGGACCGCCCGCCTACACCGTTGAGCGTCCTGACCGACATCCGCACCGATTGGCAGGAAGATCAGGTGCTCATCGAGGCCGACGGCGGGCCTTACAATCGCGCCATGCCCACCGTGCGCGTCGTCGCCGGCGGGCGCGAACAACCGTTGCCGCGCCATTGGCTGCGGGTGGACAACAACCGCACCACGTTGACCGTGCCGCTCAAAGGCATTTCCTCGCCCCTGCGCGCCGATCTGTTCTGGGCCGAGAACGACGGCTCGCCGCGCGTGCAATGTCTCGACCTGCCCTTTCAGACGGCCGACGGCGGCCGGCGTCTGGTCAGCGACGACGGCGGCGCAACCATCGACATTCCGCGCGGCGCGTTTTTCCGTCCGCTGCCGGTCGAAGTAAGCCAATCCACCGCCGCAACGCCGACGTGGCTGAAGGCGGTCAGCCCGCTGTACACCTTCTCCGGCCAATACACGCCCCTGCACAACCCGCTGAATCTGACCATCAATCCGGCGCCCGGCACGTCGACAGCGCACACCGGCGTCTACCTCTACGACAAGGGCGCCTGGTGGCATCTGGAGGCCGGCACGCGGGCGAAAATCCCCACCCTCGGCTCCTTCGCCCTGTTGCGCGACATCGCCCCGCCGCAGATCGGCAAATTCTTCGCCGGCAAGAAGCGCCTGAAGGTCATGGTCTCCGATCAGGGCAGCGGCATCCGCGAAAGCGGCATCCGCGTGCTGCTCGACGGCCGCGCGCAGATCTTCGAGTACATGCCCTTTAAAAATCAGTTCGTGGTGGAAATCGGCAAGCGGCTTCAACCGGGAGCGCATCGGCTGGAGGTGACGGTAAGCGACCGCGCGGGCAATTCCGCTACGGCGACGTTCGCATTCGATCGCTGATCAGCGCTTACGGCCGGCCGGAATTTTCAACGTCATGCCGACGGTCAGGTATTTGCCGCGCGCCTTGGGATTGTACCGTTTGATCATCACGACGCTCGTGCGATAGCGCTTGGCGATGCCGCCGAGCGTGTCGCCTTTCTTGACGCGGTAATAGATGAACTTGCCCGCGGGGGCCTGCGGGCTTTGCAGCTTTTTCAAATCGGCTTCGGTCAGATAAAGCTGTTCGGCGGGCGTTTCCTTGAGCAGTTTATCCACCGCCTCCAGCTTGTCCGACGGCACGTTCAGCCGGTAGCCTTCCACCTTGGGCGGCGTGGTCGTGCCCAGCAATTCCGGATTTATCGCCTTGAGTTCCTCGTACTCGATCTGCGTCAATTCGGCGAACTTCTTCAGTTCGATCACGCCCTTGAGCTCGACCTTCTTCACGTCCAGCGGCGGTTCCGGAGCAATGTACAGGCCGTACAATTCCGGCTCGCGGGCGATGAGCACCGCGGCGAAATACTTGGGCACGTAAGCCTCGGTTTCGGCCGGCAACGCCAGATTCCAGTAGCTCTTTTCGCCGTTGGACATCGCGCGGTTCACGCAGCCCTCGCCGCAATTGTACGCGGCCAGGGCCAGCGCCCAGTCGCCGAGGTTCCCGTGCAGGTCCTTGAGCAGCCGCGCGGCGGCGCGCGTGGATTTTTCCGGGTCTCGTCGTTCGTCGACCCACTCGTCGATCTTCAGACCGTAGGTCTTGCCGGTCGACGGAATGAACTGCCAGATGCCCACCGCCAGCGCCGGGCTGTACGCGTAGGGCGAGTAGCCGCTTTCGATGATCGGCAGGTACGCCAGATCCTCCGGCAAGCCCTCTTCCTTGAGCACGCGCCGGATCATCGGCAAATAGCGCGTCGAGCGCGCCAGGTAACGCTGCATGCTCTCGCGGCCGGTCACCGTGAAGTAGCCCAGCCATTGCTCGACCGACGGATGAAAATCGATGCCGATCAGCGTGCGCTCGATACGCGTGGGCTGGAACCGGCCCGACAGCCGCCCGATGCGCACTTGCGCCAGGCAAACCTCGAAAAACAACGAATCGATCTTCTTGGTCGCTTCCGGATCGACTTCGCGATTGAACGGTTTCATCAGAATCTGCAACACGGCGTTATAGGTCGTGTGCGCCTCGTCGAAGCGCCCGGCCTGCGTCTGTTCGACGCCCGCGACGTATAAATCGCGCGCCCGCGAATACAACTCCGCCGGCGGCAGTCCGGGAGCTTCGGGAATGTTGAGAGGGGCGGCTTGCGCGTCTTCCGCCGGAACCGTGGCGGACTCGTCGGACTCGTCGACTGTCTCGGGTTCGACGGTACGTATCCAACTGCAGCCGGTTATCGCGGTCAGCAGAAAAATTGCCAAGAAAATCGTCAGCCAGTGACGCATGAAACCTCCTTTGGACCTGGATACGAACGGCGGGACCCGTTTACCGGGTGACGAGGAGGATGGATGGGCGGTACTGGATTCGAACCAGCGACTTCCACCGTGTGAGGATGGCACTCTACCGCTGAGTTAACCGCCCAAAACGCAAAGTGGATTTTTAATACAGCAAAAGAACGCAAAGTGCAAGAATCAAGTAGCCTTGTCGCACCCTTTTTTCGCCAACAATCCGCCGGCCAAATTGGCTGTTTTCAAGGCGATCCACAACAGGCAAACGCCCGGCAGGCCGATGGCCGGCAATAATACCACGCCGACGGTCGCCCCGCCGATCATCGCCGCCAGATGATCGAGCGCATCGACGATCCCCGCCCGCCGTCCGGCCCCGACGCCGCCGCGCGCCAGCAACGCAGCCGCCGTCGGAAACGCCGCGCCCGCCGCCGCGCCCGCCGCCGCCACCAGCAACACCAGCAGAACCTGCGAAAGCGCGCCCGCCCGATCGCCGATCCACACCAGGAAGATCGTCATCAGCAGCCCGACGCCGGCCAACGCCGCGTCGCCGATCCACAACACATGCAGCGGGTCCGCTCCCGCTCGATGAGCCCGACGCGTCGCCCAGGCGCCGCCCGCCGCCAGCCCGCCCATGTACGCCGCGATCAACAGCGCGATCTTCTGGTACATCTGCCCGAACAAAGATTGAAAGGCGATCGACGCGACGATCACCGCCGCCATCCCGACGTACCCGCTGGTGACCACCGCCGTCAGCGCGTACCGCCGCCGCGCCCCGCTCCGCGCGCCCACCGCCGGCGCGAGGGCCGTCAACAGACAGACGACCGCCCAGAGCGCCCACCAGAACGCGTCGCCGGTCGCGTTGAGCCACTTGACGAACCCACCGATGCCGCCGCCGGAAAATTTGTCCCACACGCGTAAAAACGCGAGGTAGGACACCAGATCGGAAGAGCACACGTCTGAACTCCAGTCACCGAATACGAT
>CALBTQ010000119.1 GCA_937967875.1 uncultured Pseudomonadota bacterium | reverse complement strand
GACCACCGAGATCTACACTCTTTCCCTACACGACGCTCTTCCGATCTTCAGCCCTTGACCCAGCAGGCGTTCGTCGAACTCGTCGAGAAACAGATTGGCCAGCAGCGGCGAAACGACCGCGCCCTGCGGCACGCCTTTTTCGCGGCGGATCAATTTGCCTTGCCACAACACCGGGCGCTTGACCCAATCCAAGAGCAGATCGACGAGGGGATCGTCGGCATAAAGCGCAATCAGTTTCTTTTCCAGGCGGCGCCAGTCGATTTCATCGAAGAAGGATTCAATATCGGCCTTGAGCGCCCAGCGATACCCCTGTTGGTAGGCGGCGCGAATCGCCTGTTTGGCGCTGGATCGCGACAGCCCCTTGCGATAGGCGAAGGAGCTATCCTCCAGCAGTTGATCGAGCGAGGGCGCGAGGATTTGCTTGACGGCGCGCTGGGCGATACGGTCGGCCAGGCTGGGAATCGCCAAGGCCCGCTGCTTGCCGTTGCGTTTCATGACGACGCCTTGCAGCGGCTCGGCCGGACGACGACCATTAAGGTAATGTTCGACGATACGCTCGGGTTCGGGCAACGGCGGGCAATCGCATCCTTCGTCCAGAAGATCCCGCGCGGTCTCCCGGCAGGCGTGTCGCACGTTCGGCAAGGCGAACGAAGCCCGACGCAGATCCTGCGCCCGCTGCGCGAAGGGCGACATCGCCGCCACCTCCGGGATGCGCAGCGCGCCGAACCCGAACCGCGTGTTTTTGCCGACATGCAGATACTGGCCCAGCACAAGCCAGGGCGCCCACTCGCCGGGCTTACCCTCGACGCGCAGTTCGCCGCAGCATCCACCGAGCAGAATTTCCCGCAGCGGCACATCCAGCCAAATGAGGTTGTTCTCGGCGATTTCCCACGCCGGCGCGGGCGGCTCGTGATCGTTCGCGCCGAACAACGAGGCGACCCGTTGGGTCAGCGATGAACGAAAACGCGACAGGTCAAAAAATTCCGCGTCGAAAAAGCGGTGGCCGGCCTGGTAGAGGTTCGTCTCCATGCGAAAGGGCGAAATGAAACGCAGCGTCCAAGTGTCCAATTCGGCCAAAGCGGCGATCGGCGCGGCCAGATCGTCCAACGTGACCGGAACCAGATCGTCCGCCCGGCGGACTTCCGTCTTGGTCCACACGTTTTCCACGCGATGCACGACCAGCCCGTTACCCAACGGACCGTGCAGGGAAGTCTTGTTCTCGGCGAGGACGGTGCGGAGGCGGTCAAGTTTATTGTTTATCCATTGCGGTCGATGGTTGCAGAACAGGAGGCCGATGTTGTAAAGGTCGCCGTCGGAAAACCACGTGCGGCCCGATTCGACGGCGAAGGGCGCCACGCCTTCCGGCAGCGTTTTATCGACCTGCCAAACGCTTTTCAGAAACGCCGCCATGGCCGCCGAATGAAAGAAGCGAAAATTCGCCGGCTGCGTCAGGCGGAAGGTCGCCTGTAAGGCATAAAAAGATATCTTTTTGGTGAAATTCAACATTGCCAGAGTATAAACACTTTATTAGGATATCTCAATTACGTTTTGGGGAGATTGTTTATGGATTTTAAGAAATTGATCGGACTGGAGACGGCAGCGGCAATTGTCGGCGCATTGCTGGCCGAATTAATTCACCAATTTACCGGCCTAAGCTATTCGAGATCGGAAGAGCACACGTCTGAACTCCAGTCACCGAATACGATCT
>CALBTQ010000118.1 GCA_937967875.1 uncultured Pseudomonadota bacterium | reverse complement strand
TCGTATTCGGTGACTGGAGTTCAGACGTGTGCTCTTCCGATCTCAATAAAAGAACGAAAAAAATCCCACACCGCTTCATCGGCATCTCTCCCGCATAAAAATGCATGTAATCATTATAACATAGAAAGATAAATTCCAGCCGAAATCGGGGAAATACTTGCAAGAGGCTTTGGTTCGTGATTTATTCTTCAAAGAAATTTCGGTTCGGTGAAAATTTCCGGGAAGAACTATCTTTTCACAATGTTTTAATTCGGCGCGAAAATGTCCATATTCGCGGCCTTTAAAACGTTGTGACCAAGGATGTGGAGAATGACTATGACCCAACCAGTCAACCGCGAATTACTCGATACACGCCTGGTGAACGGTGAGATCAACGCCGAGGATTATCGACGCATATTGAGTGAGGGATTGACGTCCGACGAGGCCGCCGACCGGATCGCCAAACCGGATGAGAAAGCACTGGTTGAAAACTTGAAAAACGGCAAGCTGGAAGGCGCCAACCTGACTGCCGTCAATTGGAAAAAAGTGGGCGTGGCCGGCGGACGTTTCGCCGGCGCCAATTTAAAGAAAGCCAAACTGATCAAACAGGATCTGCGCGATGTCGATTTGTCCGGCGCGAACCTTGCCGGCGCGAATCTGACCGGCGCCGACCTGAGCGGCGCGAACCTGACCGGAGCCGATTTGACCGGGGCGACTCTCAAGGGCGCGACGTTGGAAAAGACGAAACTATGCGGCGCGGATTTGTCCCGCGTGCGCGCGGTCGGATCCGATTGGAAGGACGTCGACGCGCGGCGGGCGAATTTCACGCAGACCGATTTCATCGGCGCCAAGATCGATAACGTCTCGATGACCGATGCGGTCCTGAATGAGGCGGATTTCTCCGACGGGCATTTTTTCCAGGTGGACATGTCCCGCGCCGATTTCAGCCGCGGCACGATGCAGAACACGGAAGTAAACGAATCGACCTTCGCCGGACTGATCGGCGAGACGAGCGGCTTCGACGGGTCGGAATTCCAGCAATGCTCCTTTCACGGCGCCCGTTTGCCGCAGGCGAATTTTTCGGAATGCCGGTTGACGAACGTTGATTTCGGCGAGGCCGATTTGAGCAAATCGGTGTTCACCCTCAGCGAGCATAATGCGGTCGACCTGACCGGCGCGACGCTGACCGGCGCGATTTTCAAATCGCTCGTTGGCTACAAAGAGGAAGAACTGCAAGCCCTGGCCGAACGCGGCGCCAAGGTCAATAAGTTCCTGATGCGTCGCCTGGGACGTTTGATCCTGCACAGCACAGCGGCCAAGATCGTCGTCCTGGCGATCGTCCTCAGCATCGCGGGCGGCATTTATTATTATATCAAAACGCCGGCCTATTGGTCGTTCGATACGCTGACCAACGAAGCCCGGCGGGCGTCCGGCGAGCAGAAATTCGATCGCGCCGAAAACCTTTATCGCATCGCCTTGAAAAAATTCAGCGACAGTCCGGAACGAATGTTTTCAACCCGTCTGGAACTGGGCAACGTTATGCTGTCGGCGAAAAAATACGACGGCGCGGCCGAACAATTTCAATTTCTCATCGATACCTATCCGGCCGACACCGAGGTCATTTATGCACAAATCGGTCTGGCCGACGTGAAACGGATGCAGAACAATTTTCAGGAAGCGGAAAAAATCCTGTTGCAGGTAACCGAGCAATACAAAGACAGCCTGGAGGTTATCGACGCCTGGGCCAAATTGGCGATGTTGGCGTATACGCAAGGGAACGTCGAACGAGGCAACGAGATCTACCAGAAAATCATTACGCTGCCGGTGTTGGACAAACGGACGCTGCGGGAGATTCAAAATCGGCTGGCCGAGGTGCTCCGTGGGAAAAACGATCTGGTCCAGGCCGAAGCGATTTATCGAGACATCATCGAAAACGCCAAAACGGTCGACAACAGCCAGAACGCCTTTTTCAGCTTCGCCAACATGCTGTTGGACAATCAGCGGTTCGATGACGCGGAAAAACTGGTCGACAAAGCCGTCGAGAAATTTCCGGAAAACAAAGAGTTCGTCGCTTCCATGAAAATCCTGGTGTACTCGCGGATGCTCGACTCTCGCCAGGATGTCCCTCGAATGATCGAAAAGTTGAAGGAAGTCGACCGGGAAGCGCCGAATACACAACCGGCTTTCCGCGCGATGATTTCTTTGGCGCAGTACTTCCGCAACGACAAACGGGAAGACGAGGCCGAGGCCATTTACGTCGATCTGCTTAATCGACCGCATACGGTGGGTGAACTCGAGTAAGATCGGAAGAGCACACGTCTGAACTCCAGTCACCGAATACGATATCG
>CALBTQ010000117.1 GCA_937967875.1 uncultured Pseudomonadota bacterium | reverse complement strand
AGATCGTATTCGGTGACTGGAGTTCAGACGTGTGCTCTTCCGATCTACGGCGAGGATCGCCGCCAATGCCGCCAGCGCGATCAATCCCTTTTTAAACGACATCGTTTTCTCCTTTGGACAAAGGTTTTTCGCTTGTTTGAAAGATAATCATTGTGTCAAGGGTTGCGCGGCGAATGCTTGGGATGAAGCAGACTCCCTTGTCAGCTATGCTCTTTTCGCTCGCTGGACCAGGAGCGGTAAAGCCCGGCGATGGTCGCGGCGGCGTCCACAATGGACACCTTGGCCATGTTGATCATCAAATGATAATTGAACGGATCGTTTAAATCCTTGTCGAAGTATCGCTGCACGAAGGCGTTTTGCTCGTTTTCCAGCGTGATGACGTTCTTGCGCGCTTCATCGGCCTGGATCTTTTTATCCTCGCACTCGTTCTGAATGCGCATTTCCAGCGGCGCGATAATGCGCACGCGCAGACACTGACCTTCCGGAATGATGAATCCCGCGCCGCGTCCGACGATCACCGCGTTGCCGTGCCGTTGGATCGTGCCGATCACCCGCATCAACGAACCCAGGTAATCGTCGAACCACAGGTGATCTTTCGCCCAGGCGCCCATCCAATCCAGCAAAAACGAGCGGCTTTTTTCGTCGAGCGTCTCCACCACGTGCGCGCTCATCTTGGCGTCCTCGGCGACCTTCATCAGTAACGCGCGGTCGAACAGATCGAATTGCAGCAGCTCGGCGACCTTCGCCGCCACATGATGGCCGCCGGTGGCCGGTTGCCGTGAAATGTAAATAACCGGCTGGGCTTTCGCCTTCTGCTCCTTTTTCGCCTGGCTGAACATGAGCCACTTGCGGGCCTGTTTTTCGATGATTTGATGGATGTATGCGTCCTGCGTTTTCATCGTCGCCCCCTCCCGGCAATGGTCGTTGTTTTCTATCCGGTCGCACTTGTTAACAACATAACACATTTGCGCGCCGGTGGCGCGGGCGAGGCAAGTTTTTATCGTGGAATAAGCGGACTAGAACATGATGCTGATTTGCAACGAATGGACGAAATTGCGCACCTCGTCGATGTCGCCCTGGAACGTGTAGCCCAGCGAGCCCTGAACGTCCAGAAACGCCACGCCCAACGACCACAGCCGCGCCGAATCTACCTGGTCCCAGTCGAAACCCGCGCGCAGCGCCAACTGCTTGACCGGCTTGCCCTCGGCGCCCACGGCGAAGTTGAACGTGCCGTCCACGTCGGTGACGTCGAAGACCTTCGAGCTTTCCACGCTCAGGCTGGCGTAATCCAGCGCATGCCCGGCGACGCCCAGCACGATTTCCCGCCGCACCAGCCGCGGTTCGTCGTTACCGAAGATGTTGCGTCCCACCGCGGCGATGCTGATCACCGTGCCCACGTTCAGCAGCGTACCCAGGTCCATGTCGAATTCGCCGGTCGAGTCTTCGGCGGTGGCCTGATAGCGGCCGGTCAGGCCGAACGAGAACATATCCCAATTGCCGAAGGCGAGGGCCAGGTCGGCGCTGTAGTCGGTGCCTTCCTGGAAGGTGTTCATCGGGAAGTTGTAGGCGGTAAACGCCAGACCGGCGACCATCACCTTCGTCGTTTTGCCGTCGACCAGCGACAGGTGATACAGGTCGCGCACTTTGCGTTCGTCCCAATCGACCGGGTCTGGTTCGTCGAAGTAGTATTCGCCGGCGAAGCTGTCGTCCTCGTCCTCGACCAGTTCGTCTTTATATAGGAATTTATAATCGCCCAGCAGGTATTGGTGACGTTCGTAGTTGAAATCGAACGAAACGCGTTTCATTTCGTTGTAATAGGTCAATCCGGCGGGATTCCAGTGAATTGCGTTGGCGTCGTCGGCCATGGCCGCAAAGGCGCCGCCCATGCCCAGCGGCTTGGTGCCCCAATAGCGATAGGCGTGGGCCGGGGCGGCCGACAGCCCGACGATCAGGAGGCAAATCGATACACAAACAAACTGGCGGATCATTCGTTCTCCGTCGGTTGATACTGGCGCAAACGCTAGCGGAAAACGCCGGTGATGTCAAAACCAACTCGATCTTTACACCGCCGGAGCGTACCGCTACCCTACCGTGGTCAGCACCATTTATCGACTACATGAACCGCGGAAAGGTTAAACGGTGAAAGTAACCAAAGCAGTCATTCCGGTGGCCGGATTGGGTACGCGTTTTCTGCCCGCCTCGAAAGTGGTGGCCAAAGAGCTGTTTCCCATCGTCGATCGTCCGACGATCCATTACATCGTCGAGGAGGCCTGGCGCAGCGGAGATCGGAAGAGCGTCGTGTAGGGAAAGAGTGTAGATCTCGGTGG
>CALBTQ010000116.1 GCA_937967875.1 uncultured Pseudomonadota bacterium | reverse complement strand
TCGTATTCGGTGACTGGAGTTCAGACGTGTGCTCTTCCGATCTATACGCATCACCAAAGTCGCGATATTCACCACTGCCAACCTGGTCCATTTTGGTCCAGCTATTCGCAAATTACAGTTATTATCAGTATCTCTCGCGCAATAGTTCGGTCGCGTAATTAGCTTTACATCCGTCAGGTGGACCAAAAATTCATTTCTCACGGAGAACGATTAATGGTATCCAATTGAGCCGATCCATCCTGACAACTTGCGTGAGGTACACTGATGACTTCCGTACGGCCCCTGCCTGAACAAGATCCCTTGGCGCTATGGACGCTCGATCCCAATGTTGTGTATCTGAACCACGGATCCTTCGGCTCCTGCCCGCGGACGATCCTGGAGGAGCAAACGGCCCTGCGCCGGGAACTGGAGCATGAACCGATCGTCTTCCTCGACCGGCATCTGGAGCGCATGGGCGACGCGGCGCGGCGGGCGCTGGCTTCGCTGATCGGCGCCCACCCCGATGACCTCGCCTTTGTCGAGAACGCCAGTACGGGCGTGAATACCGTCTTGCGTTCGCTCGTTTTTTCGCCGGATGACGAACTGCTGACGACCAACCACGAATACAACGCCTGCCGCAACGCGCTGCAGTTCATGGCCGATCGCTGGGGCTGCAAGATCGTCGTGGCCGACATCCCTTTCCCGTTGGAATCGCCCGCCCAGGTTGTCGAGGCGATTCTCGCGCGCGTCACCGACCGCACGCGCCTGGCGATGATCAGCCACATCACCAGCCAGACCGCGCTGGTGCTGCCGATGAAGGAAATCGTCGACGCCCTGCAGGCGCGGCGGGTCGACGTGCTGGTCGACGGCGCGCACGTGCCCGGCCAACTGCCGCTGGACGTGACCGCGCTGGGCGCCGCCTATTACACCGGCAACTGCCACAAGTGGCTGTGCACCCCCAAGGGCTCGGCCTTTTTATGGGTGCGCCCCGACAGGCAGAACGACATCCGCCCGCTGACGATCAGCCACGGCTACAACTCCACACGCAGCGACCTCTCGCGTTTTCGCCAGCTTTTCGACTGGACCGGCACCAAGGACCCGACCGCCATTCTGGTGATTCCCCAGGCGATCGAGTTCCTTTCAAAACTGTTTCCCGGCGGAATAAAGGAATTGATAAACCGCAATCATCAAATGGCCCTGGCGCACCGGCGGACGATCTGCGATGCGCTCGCCATTGCACCGCCGTGCCCCGACGAGATGATTGCCGCCATGGCCGCTTTCCCGCTGCCCGAGGCGACGCAGCCGCCGGCGGGGCATTTCGATGTACTGCAGAATCGCCTTTTTGCCGAGTACGGCATCGAGATTCCGATCATCTACTGGCCGGCCTACCCGCAGCGGTTGGTGCGCTATTCAGTGCAGATGTACAACACGCCCGAACAGTACGATTACCTGGCCCGCGCCCTCGTCGCGTTGTTGCCGCATTAATTCACGGCGCCCTTGAGCATCGCCCGGTATTTGGTGTTACAATTCCCGCATTCGGGAGTTGCAGACACCTCTTCCCCTTCAATCGCGCGCTTCGTTTATCGAATGCTCCGCTCGCGTTGCCCGGCTCGATAACTCCTTACGCTCCACCTGTTCCCTTCGCTGTCGGTTGCCGGATTTTCACCTTTTTAGAAGGAGAAGGTGCATGGACCAGCCGCGCAATGTTGTCGAGATGTTCCTGGCGCAATGCCGTATCGGCGCCGATCAACCGGCCTTATTGAGCAAACGTGAAGGTCGTTGGCAAGGCATTTGCTGGCGCGAGTGGGAGCAGGAAGTGCGCCGCCTGGCGCACGGGTTGGTCGCCTTGGGGCTCGCGCCCCAGGAAACGGTAACGCTCGCCTCGAACAATCGCCCCGAGTGGATTCATACCGATCTGGCCGTGCAGATGGCCGGCGGCGTGCTGGTGACGATAGATCGGAAGAGCGTCGTGTAGGGGAAGAGTGTAGATCTCGGTGGTCGCCG
>CALBTQ010000115.1 GCA_937967875.1 uncultured Pseudomonadota bacterium | reverse complement strand
GAGTCCAGAGGGTCATCGGTTCGTTTTGCTTGTGCAGGAGCCGGGTGTGGAAACCGAAAACCTGTCCCTCGAACAGATAGCGGACGATCATTTCGGTGCCGCGCTGGACGACGATCAGTCGGCTATCGAGGGGGATGGAGGTGATCAGGATTTTCGGGCGCACCCAGCCAACCAGTTCGGCTTGAGCCCGCAACCGTTTGTTTTTCAAAGTCATTTCGAAAAAAATCGGCAGGCCGACGGCGAACTGAGGATTGACTTTGGTTTCATTGCCGAATACTTCGTTTTCCGAGACATTGGCATTCATGAGAATCCGTTCTCCCCTTTTGCGGCATGGCGCCCGGTACCCAAATTAAAACCAAAACGATATCGAATTGGTCGAGCTCCCGTCATTTTTCTTATTAGGTTGTCTCGGTCGAATCTTGGAGATTGTTTAGAATTAACTGGTAAATAATAGCTTCAACCGGTTAATTCTCCGTCAATTCGATTTTTAGCATTGTCGCGAAATTTGCGCAAATGGAGTTTTCTTTTTTTTTGCAACGGATCCGTTTTTTTTATGGAAAAGGGCTTTGGCGGTTCATTCGCCCAGGGCGATGTTCTTGATTTTTTCGTACCATTTCACGCCGCCGTCCTTCTTTTCCTTTTTGCTTTTCAGGGGCGGCGTTTCACAGGCGGCAAATTCGCGCAGCAAATCTTCCTGCTGTTTGGTGAGCTTTTTGGGCACCTCGACGTTGACGTGCAGCAAGATATCGCCGCGCCCGTAGCCGCGAATGTGCGGCACGCCTTTGCCCGGCACGCGAATGACGTTGCCCGGCTGCGTTCCCTTGGGGATGCGCACCTTGGCGTCGCCGTCGAGGGTGGGGACTTCCAACGTCGCGCCCAGGGCGGCCTGACAGAAACTGATGGGCAGTTCGGCGTACAGGTCGTTGCCGCGGCGGGTGAAGTAGTCGTGCGGCTCGACGCGGATAAACACGTACAGGTCGCCGCTGGGGCCGTTAGCCGCGCCCGGTTCGCCCTTGCCGGAAACGCGCAGTTGGTTGCCGTCTTCCACGCCGGCGGGGATGTTCACGGTGATCGACGTGTTTTCCAGCGTCTTGCCGCGTCCGCTGCAGGTTTTACAGGGTGTCTGGATGATGCGCCCCGAGCCGTTGCAATGCGGGCAGGTGGTGGTCAACGTGAAGAAGCCCTGGCTGCGCCGCACCTGGCCCACGCCGCCGCAGGTCGGGCACGAGACCGCGTTGGTGCCCGGTTCGATGCCCGTGCCCTGGCAATAGATGCACGGTTCGTAGCGTTGCAGATTGAGCGTCTGGGTGGTGCCGAAGACCGCCTCCTCGAAGCTGATCGACAGGTCGTAACGCAGGTCGGAGCCGCGTCGCGGTCCGCCGCGCCGGCGGTTCGAGGAGAAGCCGAAGAATTCCTCGAAGATTCCGCCCATCGACGAAAAAATGTCTTCGAAGTTGGTGAAGCCGGAAAAGCCCTGGCCCTTCAGGCCGTCGTGGCCGTAGTTGTCGTAGATTCGCTTCTTTTCGGGATCGGAAAGCACCTGATAGGCTTCGCTGGCTTCTTTGAAGGCCTTTTCCGCTTCGGGATTGTCCGGGTTGCGGTCGGGGTGGTGTTCCAGCGCGAGGCGACGGTACGCTTTTTTAATGGTCGCGTCGTCGGCGTCGCGCGCTATCCCGAGAATTTCGTAGTAGTCCCTGCGGACCATCATCGCCCCCGGAGTTCACCAGGAAAGAAACCGACGATCATTCGTCGGCGGAGCTCTCGTCACAGTCTTCCGGCTCTTCCGGCAGATCGAATAAAGCGCGGCTGGAAATAGTTTCCGAATTCTCTTCCACGCTTTCCAACGTACGCAGATAGGCTTCGTAGTCTTTTCGGGTGATTCGGCCTTCGGCGATGTGCCGTTCGACCAGGCGCACGTCGTAGATGAATTCGTTCTTTTCCTGTTCGATCATCGGTTTATCCCTTTAATCTTCGTTTTGGATCGTTTTGATGGTGTTCAGATCGGTCGTCAGGCGCACCTTCTGCGCGGCGACTTCGCGCAACGAGTTGACGATAAACTTGTTGTCGTTCGGGTCGCCCAGATACCGCGAGCCCTTCATCATCTGCTTGGCCCGGTAGGCCGTGGTCAACACCAAAGCGAAACGATTGGGGATTCTCTCGATACAGTCTTCAACGGTAACACGAGCCATCGGTTACCCTCCTTGAACGATTTAACCGTTCCTTTTACGAAAATTAATCATTATCCGGCTCGCCCTCTACCATAGAGGGCTGATTTTCTTGCTCTTCCGGCGTTGCAGCCGGTTTTTCCTCGCCTTTCAACTCCTCGGTCGCGGTGGGAATTTCCTCGCGCAACTCCGGCTCGACCAGGTAAGCCGCGCCCGCATAACCGCCGTCGACCTGAACCACCACCCGCTCGACCACTTCCGCGGGGGGCAAGCCCTTGGCCTTGCTTTTGACCTTGGGTTTGGTCGGCGCGATCTTTTCCGGATCCAACGGAGCGGAAAAATGCAACCGGGCGATGGCGTTGGCGTCCGCATCGAACAGCGCGAGCGTAACGACCTGCGGTCCGCGCACCTGGCGCAACAATTTGGCGGCCCGCGGGCCGTCGATCAGCTCAGCCGCGCGCCAGGAGCCGATTTGCGCCCACAGATTGTCAATGCGTTAGATCGGAAGAGCCCACGTCTGA
>CALBTQ010000114.1 GCA_937967875.1 uncultured Pseudomonadota bacterium | reverse complement strand
AGATCGTATTCGGTGACTGGAGTTCAGACGTGTGCTCTTCCGATCTCGGATCTCGTGCGCTCGCTGCATCCGCGGCATTTGGCGTTGCGCGCGTTTTGGGATCTGGCCTGGACCGGCTATCGCGGCGGGCAGGCCTATCTGAACATGCACAACCTGTTTTCGCATCGGCTGGAAAACCCGGAGGATCGCGCGCGGCGTTTGCGCCGGGCGTATTACCTCAACTACTGCCAGCCGGTGGTGGACACGTACACGGCGTACCTGTTCCGTACGCCGCCGCAAATTCTGCCGAGCGGGCCGATCGCCGATCTGCTGGCCGACGCCGACCGCATGGGCAACGGGCTGGTCGCGTTGATGAAGCGCGCGGCGACGCTGTCGTCGATCTTCGGTTTCGTGCTGCTGGGCGTGGATCGTCCGCGCGGTGAGGGACAGTGGGCGACGCGCGCCGAGGAACTGGCCGCGGGCATCAACGATTATCTGACCCTGGTTTGTCCGCCGGATGCACTCAACTGGGCGTGCGGGCCCGACGGGCGTTTGCAGTGGGTGCTGGTGCGCGAGCGCGAGGCCGATCCGCAGTTGTCCGGCGCGCAGTTGAATCCGCAGGCGCGCGAACGCTTAAGGCTGTGGAACGACGAGCAGTGGCTCGATCTGGACGGCGAGGGGCGCGTGCTGGCGGCGGGGGAGAATCCCTTCGGCCGCGTGCCGTTCGTGGCGGTGAAGCACCGCGACATCGAACCGGGGATCGTCGGCGAAAGCCTGCTGGCGAACATCGCCTACGTGAACCGGGAGATCTTCAATCTGTCCAGCCTGCTGCAGGAGATCCTGGCGCGGCAGACGTTCAGCCAACTGGTGGCTGAGGGCTCGGCTGAAGAATACGGCGAGGCCGGCGACATCAAGAAGCTGGGCACGAGTTCGATTTTCCTGTACCCGGAGGGCCGCAAGGCGCCCGAGTACATCAGTCCCGACGCGGCGCAGGCCGAACTGCTGATCGAGCAGATCGACCGGATGATCGACGAGATCTACCGCCTGGCCAGCCTGACGCGCGGGGCGGTGCGCCAGGCGCAGGCGCAATCGGGCATCAGCAAGGCGTACGATTTTCTGGACACCAACCAGGCGCTGGCCGACAAGGCGGGCAACCTGGCAACGGGTTTCGCGGCGGCGTTGAATCTGGCGCGGCCCGACTGGCGCGGCGCGATCGAGTTCCCGAACGACTTCGGCGTGGACGATCCGAGCGAGATGGCCGCGACGGTCGAGCGGGTGCTCGGCCTGGGCGTGGGCACGAAGTTCCGTGCCGAGCTGCTGACCAAGTTGGCGCGCGCGCTGCTGCGCGAACTGCCCGAAAGCGAACGGCGGGCGATCGAGAAGGAGAATCGGCAAGGGTGAACGATTATCCCCCGCCGTGTTTCGCATGCGGCGGGGGAATTTTTCGAAGGATGGCAACGATGGATTGGAAGAGTCATTTTATGGCGGATGCTTATTCCTTGTGCGGTTTTGGGACGGAAAGTGAATGGAAAGAATTAAAACAAGAGATGGACATGGTTTTCGAACAATATATTCAGGGGAAGATAAATGGAATAGTAGACAATATTAAAACGGATATATATTACATTACCAATTTTACTCTAAAGACTCCTCCTTGGCGGAAGCCTTGTGGAAAACGAGCAGAGGAGTTGGAAAGAAAATTACAAAATTTATTGACCAATGAGAGAAGCCTTTTTTGCCATGTGTCATCTTATGATGTGGGAATTCATGCATTTTGTATAGTAACATACCGGTATAAATCGGATAGTGGTGAAATGATTCAAGGCTATATATATTATGATCCGTGGCTTAAATATAAAAATTCCTTGGAAGGATATATCGATTAGATGATTAATCGGAAAGAGTCCAAGCGCGCTTCTATGGCCATCGCGGTCGCCCTGTTGATCGTCTTCAATGCGCTATTGCTCATCATCCATTTTTTTGTGTTGGCCGCCTGGGCGCGGTTGGTTGCCGTACTTGCGCTTGAGGCGGCCTTCGGTATTTGGTTGCTGCTGGTGGATGAAGATCGGAAGAGCACACGTCTGAACTCCAGTCACCGAATACGAT
>CALBTQ010000113.1 GCA_937967875.1 uncultured Pseudomonadota bacterium | reverse complement strand
GATCGTATTCGGTGACTGGAGTTCAGACGTGTGCTCTTCCGATCTGGTAAAACGTCGAGGACCAGAATTGGTCGTATACCGTGGCGATTTGCCGCCAACTGCGCCCCTGGTCGGTCGAGCGGAAAATCAGCGTTTCCTTGGCGTGACCGCCGCTCCACGGACCGCCGTATTCATGATTGGCGATGTACGCGCCGTCGGGCAGGATAATCAGCGAGGGCGACATCAGATATTGATTCACCGGATCGCTGCTGTAATTGATCACGTTGCCGGGAATGTCGATCGGCTCGGTCGTGAAGCTCCACAGGTCGCCGGTGACGACGCTCGCGTCCTGCAGCACGGCATCCACGCGCCAATAATAGGCCGTGTCGCGCGCCAACTCATCGATGAGAAACGACGGCGCGGGCGCGGCGTCGATCGTGCCGGTGTAGGCGGGCGTCAACGCGGGATTCTGCACCACGTCCGGATCTTCATCCAACCGCAACGCATAATGGTCGACCGGCGAGGGATTGCCCTCCGGCGGCAACCAATTGAGCGACAGCGCCTGCGGCTCGATGTACGACCGGCCGTCGGGCGGATAGGGGTCGGTCGCCGACGCGGCCCAGCCCTGCGAAACGCCGCCCAGCATTAGAGAAAGGACAACTACGATCAGCCGATACTTTTTCATGGTTTCACCGTGGCACAGATGAGGCGTTGGCTCAAGATCGTCGAACCGGCTACTGACCGAAGGTGAAGATCTCGCAATCGATCACCGGCGGGCTTTCCGGATTGCGATACAAACCCCAGCAATATTCCATAAACAAACCCAGAGCATAGGGCTGGAACCAATAGATATTGCTATCGTCGGGCAGGGTTTTGCTGTTGGGTGGAATGACCTCGAGTTCTTCTTCCGCCGGTACCGATTCGGCCCACAGATCCCAGTTCGGCCATTGACGGTATTCCTCGATCGCCCGATAAGCGTACTCGTGGATCGTGCGGATTTCGTCGTTGGTCAGGTAATACCCCACCGTCGCCGATTGCAGCCAACTCACAGCGACATCCCGGAGCCAACCATCTTCGGCAACATCGACCATCTCGAGATTGAGGTTCAAGTCGCGCGCGAAACGCTCCTCCAGACCGGTCATTGATTTGTAGGCCGCTTCGTTGTCGCCGTGATGCAGGGCAAGGATGATGTTGGCCAGATGAAACGAACGCATAATGTGCCCGTTGGGCGGATTGTTGAGAATTGCGCCGAGCTCATATAGACGGTTGCCGCCGAACGGATTGCAGTCGTTGTCCAACCGCGATTCATACCCCAATAGTGCGCTTGCCTGCTTGGCGTTGCATTCCGCATCGGGTGCCAGAATGTCCCATGCGGTGAACGAGGCAAGATCGCCGATGTCGGCTTCTTCCGGCTCCGGATCGACGCCGGGACGGTAGGCGTTGCCGCCTTCGTCCTTCGAGCGAATGACATAATCCGTGTCGACGATGTCCCGCGCGAAGAGCGTCAGCAACGACCACGTTTCGCCGCACGCCTCGCGCACGCTTTCGTCCGGCGCGTGGTTGGCCGCGTGGTAAACCGACAATGCCGCTTTATACAAATACCCCAAGCCGTCTTTAGACCGCGTGTTGGTTACCCAAACGTCGCCCCAGTAAGGATTGTTCACGTAGTTGAAGCGCGAGCAGTTCCAACGATCGTAGGGATGATACCAATTCGAATAATCCACCGCTTTTTGCCGGCCGTCGTGCGTGGGGTAAGTGTGATTCGACGTGACGACGTTGCGCGCCATCAGATGATGGATCGGATCGTTTTCGTCATAGACCATTCCCAACATCGTCGAGGAAATGCCGCGGCAGAACTGGGTGGTCAGTTCGCCCAGGACGGAATCCTCAGTTTGCAGATAGCCCCCGACGGCTGAGCCGAGGACCAACGAGTTGCCCTTGAGAATGTTGTGCCCGCCGTGTTCTTCCGAATATTCATGGACGAAAGAAACCGTGTCCCCGTCCTTCCACCCGTATACTTCCTCCCACCACAAGCGATAGGGCGGCAAGCCGGTCGATTCGTCCATGCCGTGGCTGGTGCGCAGCAACCAGTTGAGATAGTCGGTGTCCCGGTAAAAATCACGCATCGCTTCGGAAAAGGCGGTTAACTCCTCGGGGGTCAACGGCGGCGAATCGTCGTCGCGAACATAGGAAAACGGTAACTCGGGCGGATAGGGCTCGTCGGTGTCGTCGTCGACCGCCGGTGTGTCGTCATCATCGTCGCTTTCGCCGGTATCGTCGTCGGCTGTCGGCGTCTGATCGTCATCGTCGGATGAGTCGTCGTCATCGTCTGCAGTGCAGCCCGCGATGGTTACAGAGAAAAGCAACAGCGATAACAAAAACAAGATCCAGTTGCGCATCAAGTGCTTCTCCTTTCGGTGTTCCGATCTTAAAGAAGGTCCCTAAAAAATTCAAACCACGTTAGGAAAGATATGATTTAAAAAGAAATTGGGCGATTATTGCAATTGCCGCCGGCGCGCCTTGACAGCTATATACTTTTATTATAGCGATAGATGAACAAAGCCAACGTGCAACACTTGCAGACACAACACCAATAATCGGTTCAACAATCTCGGTTGCCGCGGCAATCCGCACGAGACGTCGGTTGCGCTCGTGTCGATTGCGGCGAAAGGCCAACAGCGTGCCGTTCGTGCGGGAGGGCGACCATGAGCCAATTTTATCGCGATGCGGATCACCTTTACGAAATCTACGGATACTTCCTCAGCCGCATTTTGCAAGACGAGAAAATCGGTCAGAAGATGGCCAAAGCCGGCATCATTATCCGGTTCATCTACACCGATCCCGACGCCGAAGTCACCATCGATCTGAAAAATCCGCCGACGCAGCCGGGCTTCTACGGCACATTTTACCTGGGCCCCTGCGAGTTGAAGCCCGACGTGTGGACCAAACAGTCGGCCGATCATTCGCACAGCTTCTGGCACGGGCATGAGAACCCCGTGGCTTCGGTCGCGCGCGGCAAGGTCAAGCAGGGCGGCAACATCGTGGCGATGCTCAAGCTGCTGCCGGTGGTGCGTCCGGCGTTCAAGATGTTCCCCGTGATTCTGGCCGAGATGGGTTTGGACAATCTGATCCTCATCAAAGAATAACCAACCGGAGGCGGTCGTGTCGATCAAATTCGCCATTTTGGGTTTGCTGCAATACAAAAACATGCACGGCTATCGCATCAAGAAATTGATCGAGCGCGACTTCGGCTTCATGTGGACGGTCAACTACGGGCAAGATCGGAAGAGCGTCGTGTAGGGAAAGAGTGTAGATCTCGGTGG
>CALBTQ010000112.1 GCA_937967875.1 uncultured Pseudomonadota bacterium | reverse complement strand
AGATCGTATTCGGTGACTGGAGTTCAGACGTGTGCTCTTCCGATCTAGTTGAACGGGTGGGGCATGCGCAGCCCGATCATGATTCCGGCCTCGGTCGCGCCGCGCTCGGGATTGCTGCCGTTCGGGCAGGAACCGAGCAAGGACGACGCGGTCATCCTGGTGGTCACCGACACGAAGAGCCCGTACTACGGTGAGTTGTGGCCGATCTACGGTTCGTGGAACGACGTGGTCGGCGCGATCGCCATCGAGCCGAAATTCAACCTGCCCGAAGGCACGACGGTTACGCTGGTCGTGCAGGACAATCTGGAGCCGGGCGTCGAGGGCTGCTACGGCGTCGACGAGCATTTCAACTATTTGAAGCGAACCGAGATCGATCCGAATCATCCGATGGTCTCGTTGCTGGAGCCTTACCGGCTGCGCTTCGAGCCGATGTTCGCCGAGTTGGACGCGCTGGGCTTTTCGCGCGAACGGATCCTGGTCGCGGTGGAGCTGACGACGCAGAACGTGTCGCACGACATGGAGATGGTCTACCAGCGAGTGCAGGAAGCGGCGGCGACGCATGCGCCGGAATGGGACGACATCACCATCGAGCCGCAGTCGGTCGATTCGCCGATCGACATCATCATCCACGGCACGTTCCTGGCGCCGGTGTTCATCGAGGAAGGTACGACGAACTGGTTCGCCAAGGATGAAAATGGCGATCCGTACATCGTCGATTACTGGGATGTGCCGTTCTTCATGACCATTCCGAAGGTGGACGGCAACTATCCGCAGCCGTTCCCGGTGGCGGTGTTCAACCACGGCATTCTCAGCTCGAAAAATGAAGTGAAGCGCGTGGGCAAGTTCCTGGCTCCGTACGGCATCGCGGTGATCGGCTTCGACGCGAACTTCAACGGCGAGCGCAGTTCCGGCAATACCGTCGTCGATGCGCTGTCGATGATCGACGTGTTCAATCCCATCCGCATGCGCGACGGCATGCGGCAGCAGATCGCCGAAACGTTCTGGGAAGTGCAGTTGGTGAAAAATCTGGACGATCTCGACCTGGCGCCCTACAGCGCCAAGGGCGACGGCATCGACGATCTGGACACCGTCAACATTGTTTACGCCAGCCATAGCTGGGGCTCGATCATGTCGGGGCAGGTGATCGCCTTCGAGCATGAAATCGACACCTTCGCTCTCCACGTACCGGCCGCCGACTGGATGACCATCGCGCTGGAATCGGACAACGTCGAGCCGGTCTGGACGATCGTCGATATCATCGAAAGCCAATTCGGCATCGACTTCGTCGATCCGCTGCTGACGATCGCGTTTTTGCTGGAACACGTGATGGACGCGGTCGATCCGGGCGTGATGGCGCAATTCGTTCACGACCGCCGACCGGACGATCCGCGTGGCGACATCAACATTCTGCATCAATTCGTGGCCTACGATTACACGCTGCCCTACAACGCCGACGCCGAGTTCGCGCGTCAGTTCGGGTATCCGCAGGTGGCCGAGGCGGTGCATCCGGTGCCCGAGGTCGAGCACGTCGCCGCGCCGCACGATGGGTCGGGTTATTACATGTACGATACCGACGATCACAACCTGATGTTCGGCAGCGAGAGCGATCCGCTGGTGCAAGAGCAGCATCTTCAGATGGGCCACTACCTGCGCACGTGGTACGAATCCGGCGTGCCGGAGATCATCGATCCGCTGGCCGAGTGATCAGTCGAGGTAAGCCTGGACGAGCAGCTTGCGGTTGCGCGGTCCGTCGAATTCACAAAAGTAAATACCCTGCCAGGCGCCCAGCACCAGGCGTCCGTTTTGCACGAGCACCTGAAGGCTTGGACCCATGAGGCTCGACTTGACGTGCGCGGTGGAGTTGCCTTCGCCGTGACGGAACTGCCGTTGGTCGGGCGCCGCTTTGTCCAACGCGAGGAGAATGTCGTGGACGACGTCGGGATCGGCGTTTTCGTTGATGGTCACGCCGGCGGTGGTGTGCGGCACGAAGACGGTGACCACGCCGTCGCGCGCGCCCATCGCCGTGAGCGCCTGCTGCACCCGGGCGGTGATGTCGATAAGCTGTTCGCGCGCCGCGGTGGAGACTTCGAGCCGGACGACTTCACTCTTCATCAGAAGACGTAACCGACGCTCGCCCCGATGAAGAAGCCGAAGTAGAAGCCGGTGTCGATCGACAACCGCCAATGCGGATCGGGGTAGAAACGGCAGCCGGTGAGCACGGAGAGGTACGGAATCACCGGCGGCAGTTCTTTGTCTTCGGGGTCGTGGAGACGTTTGCCGTCTTCGTCGACTTCATCCACTTCGAGGTCGCCGTAGAGCCAGCCGATGCCCAGGCCGGGACCGACGTACGGTTCGACGGCGCGATGCACGCGCCATTTCCAGATCACGGCCATGTTGAAATCGACCATGCCCAAAGTGGATTCGACGTAGAACTTGTCTTCCAGGTCGCCGCCGCGCGGTTTCCAGTAGCCGTCTTCGACCATCAGGTTCCAGTTGTTGAGCTGGAAGCTCAGATCGAAGGCGCCCAGACCGTAGGTCGCCCAACCACCGTATCCGATTGCGGAAATGCTGGTGTAATCGGAGTAGGCGGGCGAGATGAAGGCGCCGGGTAGGAAGGTGTATAGACCGTGAGCGCCGACCGCCGGCGTTCCTTCTTCCTGAATCGATTGCGCCATAGCCGCAGCGGCGAAAGAGAAGATCATGACCAGAGCAATCACAAACACCCGAACTTTCATCGCGAACCCCATGAAATAAAATAAATAAGGTAAAAAAGGATAAAAGATTGCCGGATAACTGTCAAACGCCAAATGCGTTAAAATAAAACCGGATTCCCTTCCGAGACGGAAAAGAATCCGGCTTTGTCGATGAGCCTTTTTGTGTCCTGCTCAGGACCGGCTACAGCAGCCTTCCGAGCAGTGAGCCGTACGGGGGATCGAGAAACGTTTCATCATTTCCTCCGTGTTGGTGTTTCCAGCAAAAACTATAAAATCGACCGGATTACTTGTCAATATTTCGTCCGGAAATACTGCCGACGCTGATGTGAAATTTGTTTCCCACAGATGAAAAGAACCTTTGCATTTTGGGCGACTCCGCTATAGTATCTTGAGGAATATCCGTAAATCGCCACTGAATCAATATGTTAGACGAGGAGTAAAGCGGTGCGCACCATCACTATCGCTCTGACGTTGTTAATTGTGTGCGGGATGTTTGCGTGGGCCGAGGAGGGGGAACCGACTCTTTATTATTTCGAAGCCCGCGAGATCGGAAGAGCGTCGTGTAGGGAAAGAGTGTAGATCTCGGTG
>CALBTQ010000111.1 GCA_937967875.1 uncultured Pseudomonadota bacterium | reverse complement strand
TACTCCGCCAGCAGCAGCGCCTCGTAGGGCGCGAGGGTGACGTTCTTCGCCGCTTCGTTGCGCGCGGGCGACGAGCTGAGCAACACCGCGCCGCCCACGTCGGTCGGCAGTTGCGCCGTACGGCCGGTGAAGTTGAGCGCCACGACGATCGACTGCGTTTCGTCGCGGCGGCGGTACAGGTAAACATCCGGACGCGGCGCGCCGATCGGCTCGTAGTCGCCGGTTTGCAGCGCGGGCGTGTTGCGCCGCAGCCAGATCAGCCGCCGGTAGAAGCTCAGCACCGATTCCGGATCGCGCGACGCCGTCGCCACGCACAACTGTCCGGCCTGCGGATCCACCGCCAGCCACGGCTTGCCGGCGGAGAATCCTGCACCCGGTTCGGCCGTCCACAGCAGCCGCGTGCGGCAGGCGTCGCGGCCCTGATACAGCGGCCAGACCTTGCGCCCCAGCGGATCTTTCACGTCCTTAAGCGGCCACCAGCGGTTGGTCATCGCCAGTTCCTCGCCGTAGTACATGAACGGCGTGCCGCGCAACGTAAGCAGCATCGCGGCGCTGATTTTCGCCCGGTCCATCGCGTAGGGCCGGTGCCCGTAAATCGCGTACACGCCCAGCCGTCCGGCGTGGCGCGGCACGTCGTGGTTCGACAGCACGTAGGCCGGCCAACCGTCCGCCGGACAGCGCTCCTCGAAACGGTCGACCACCCGCCGGAACGCGTCGGCCCGGAAGCGCGCCACGGCGAGAAACTCCATGTTGAACGCCAGGTGCAACTCCTCGCGGTTGGTGTAGGAAGCCGCCGGCGACTGCTGCCAGGGGAACGACACGATCTCCCCGACCATCATCCGATCCCGGAATTCGTCGGTGAGACGGCGGAACTCTTTGAGCACCGCGTGCGTTTCGTTCAGGTCGCGCGTGTAGGTCGTGTCTTGCAGCTTGCCCATGTACCAACCGGCCAGCAGGCGCGGATTGTCGCGGAAGCTCTCGTCCTCCAGCAGGTAGTTGATCAGATCGAGCCGGAAGCCGTCGACGCCCTTGTCCAACCAGAAGCGGATGTCGTCGAGCACCGCGCGCTTCACTTCCGGATTGCGCCAGTTCAGGTCGGGCTGAAAATCGAAGAACGCGTGGTAGAAGTACTGGCCGGTCTGCGCATCGAACTCCCACGCCTTGCCGCCCGGCGCCGCCTGCCAGTTGTTGGGCTCGCGACCGCCTTTGCCGTCGCGCCAGATGTACCAGTCGCGTTTGGGATTGTCGCGGCTCGCGCGCGATTCGACGAACCACGGGTGTTCGTCCGACGTATGGTTGGGCACGAAGTCGTTGATGATCCGGATGCCGCGCCGGTGCGCCTCGGTCAGCAACCGATCGAAATCGGCCATCGTCCCGTGTTCCGGATGCACCTGCCGGTAATCGGACACGTCGTAGCCGAAGTCGCGGTTCGGGCTTTGGTAAAAGGGCGTCAGCCAGATCGCGTCGACGCCCAGCGAAGCGGGCGTGCCGTCGTTGAGATAATCCAGATGGTCGCAGATGCCCGGCAAATCGCCGATGCCGTCGCCGTTGGCGTCGGCGAAGCTGCGTACGTAAATCTGGTAGACGATGCCGCGTTGCCACCACGGCGCGGAGGGGGTCGGTTTGCTCTCGCTCATTGATCAACTCTTCGTTCGTTGTCGCATCGGTGCCGTCTGTCCTGTCGAGGCACCGTACTTGATTCACGAACCCGAGTCAATTTTCATCGCCAAAAGCGAATCCCTCAGAAATGCCCCTGGAAATGAAGGGGGGCAGAAATTATTCCTGGTGTCCCAATGTGTCCAGTTTGTCCCGCTAATCACTGCTCCTGGGCGTCATCGGCCCGGTCGCGCCGTCGAGGGTGCGGCGGATAATCTTCGCCAGATCGCCGGGCGAATAGGGCTTGCTGATGAACCGCACGCCTTCGTCGATCACTCCGTGGTGGACGATGATGTTTTCCGTGTAACCCGAGGTGAACAGCACCTTGGCTTCCGGATGAATTTTCAGCATGCGCTCGGCCAGTTGCCGTCCGTTCATTACCGGCATGACCACGTCGGTCAGCAGCAGGTGAATCGGCTCGCGGTATTGCTCGGCGAGCGCCAACGCGTCGCCGCCGCTGTCGGCATGCAACACCTGGTAGCCGAGGCGCTTGAGCACCTTGATCGCCAGGTGGCGCACGATTTCCTCGTCCTCGACCAGCAGGATCGTTTCCTTGCCGCCCGGCATCTCCGTCGTCCGACTGAGCAACACCGGTTTTTCGGCCTTTTCCTCGACGCGCGGCAGGTAGACCTTGAAGGTTGTCCCCTTGCCTTCTTCCGAATACACCTCGATGTTGCCGCCGGCCTGCTTGACCGCGCCGTAGATCGTCGCCAAACCCAGACCGGTGCCCTTGCCCTTTTCCTTGGTAGTGAAAAACGGCTCGAACAGATGGGCTTTGACCTCTTCGCTCATGCCCGCGCCCGTGTCGCTGACCGCCAGCATCACGTACGCGCCCGGTTTCGAATAGGAGCGCAGGCGGCAATACTCCTCGCTCAACTCCACGTTGGCCGTTTCGATAATCAGCTTGCCGCCGTCGGGCATCGCATCGCGCGCGTTGACCGCCAGGTTCACCAGGATCTGCTCGAACTGCCCCTGATCGATTTTCACCACGCCCAGGTCTTTGTCCGCCAGCGTCTGCAGTTCGACGTCCTCGCCGATCAACCGCACCAGCATTTTGTGCATCGCCTCGATCAGTTCGTTGAGATTCAGCATCTTGGGCTCGATGATCTGCTTGCGTGAAAAGGCGAGCAACTGACTCGTCAACATGGTCGCACTGTCGGCCGCCTTGCGGATTTCCTCCAGCGTTTCGGTCAGCGGATCGTTTTTCTTCAGATCCAGCAACGCCAATTGCAGATTGCCGCTGATGCCCGTCAGCAGGTTGTTGAAGTCGTGCGCCACGCCGCCGGCCAGACGACCCACCGCTTCCATCTTCATCGCTTGCTGCAGTTTATCCTGCAGTTTGCGTTGTTCCTGTTCGGCTTGAATCCGCTCGGTCATGTCGCGGATGTTCAGCACGACTCCCCGCACGGCCGGGTCGTGCAACAGATTGCAGCCGATCGCTTCCAGGTGCACCCAATCCCCGTTTTTATGCTTGTAACGGTATTCCACTTTCTTGACCGCACCCGGCTGCCCCAGCCCTTCGTTGAAGACCTCCATCGCGTGGGGCAAATCGTCCGGATGAACGCCGATAAAGGCATTGGTGTCGTTGATCTCCTCGGCCCGATAGCCGAGGATTTTCGTGACCTGATCGCTGACATAGGTGATATTCCCGGATTCGTCCAACAATTCGAAGATGTCGCTGGAGTTTTGCACCAGCAACCGAAAGCGTTTTTCGCTTTCGCGCAATACCGCCTCGACGCGTTTGCGGTCGGAAATGTTGCGGTCGAAGGCGATGGCGAAAAATTGATCGTCGAAACTGAAATAGTTGGTGTTCACTTCGACGGGAAAGACCGTGCCGTCTTTGCGGACATGCCGCGATTCGAAGCTCAAGAATCCTTTTTCGCGCATCTGCCGTTGATGTTCTTCCCACAGCTCGGCTTTAAAATCCGGGTCGATGTCGAACACTTTCAACGCCAACAATTCGTCGCGCGTGTAGCCCAGCGAGCTGCAGGCCGAATGGTTCGCGTACACGATATTGCCCGCGTTGCCGACCCATAAAATGCTGTCTTTGGCGTGGTCCATGGCGAACTGTGTGCGGCGCATGGCCTCTTCCGCCTGCCGCCGCTCGGTAACGTCGCGAATCAATCCCAGGGTGCCGGTGATCTTGTTGTCCTTGGTGACGATCGAGGCCGTCACTTCGCCCGGAAAAGATATACCGCCCTTGCGCTTCATCAGATACTGCTCGCTGACCACGCGTTTGCCGGACTTGACGATCTGTTTGAACGACTTCATGGCGGTCGGGATTTGATCGGCCATCAAATGGTCGGTGAAGGACGTCCCGATCATTTCCTCCGGTTCGTAACCGAAAACGAGTTTCGCGGCGGGCGAGATGTAATCGATCACGCCCTTCTCGTCGGTGATGAACAACGCATCGAGCAGGCTTTCGGCCATGCCGCGGAATTTCGCCTCGCTCTCGCGCAGCTTTTCCTGCCCCCGCAGCCGCTCGGTCACATCCAGGAAGGTGATCGTGACGCGCCCCGGCGACGCCTGGAACGCATAAACTTCGTATGCGCCGTGAATACGCTCGTCTTTGTAATTGATCTGTGAATTGACCCAATGTCCGCCATCGCGGGCGATCTCCCGGTAACGGCCGGGCACTTCGGTCTGCGCCAACGGGGGAAACGCTTCCTCGATCGTCTTGCCGATGAACGCGGCATGATCGACGCCCAGAATCCGGTTTGCGGCTGAATTGGCGCCGGAGAAAATCAGGCGGCCGTCCTCCTCCAGCCGATACATGTGAATGCCCATCGGCGAGGATTCGATGATGCTGCGATACTTTTGCTCCGACAATTCCAGCTCGCGATTGAAGGCTTTGGTGTCGGTGATGTCGCGCGCGGAAGAGATCACCGCCTGTACGTTGCCCGCGGCGTCGAATTCCGGCATCAGCAACCGGTCGATCCAGCGGCCGTTCGGCAACAGTATTTCCTTGCGTAGATTCCGCCCGTCCTGAAAAACCTGCCGCATCGCCTGTTCCAACTCTTCGCTGATATGGGCGGGCAGACCTGCTTCGGCGAACGTCTTGCCGATGAATTGCTCGGCGGAAATCCCGGTCTGGCTTTCGATAACCGGATTGACGTAAAGCACACGGCAATCCGCGTCGAAGCGGATGATCGTATCGACGCTGTTTTCGGTCAGCGCCCGGAACGTTTCCTCGCGTTCGCGCAACGCGTCTTCCATCAGTTTGCGTTCGTTAATGTCGGTGTGCGTGCCGATCATCCGCACCGGCTTACCGTCCGCGGCGCGCTCGACGATCTGTCCGCGGGCCAGTATCCACTTCCAATCGCCATCCTTGGTCCGCATGCGAAAATCGACCCGAAACTGCGGGCTGCGCTGTTGGATATAATCGTTCAACGCCTGTTCAGCCCGCTCCCGATCCTCCGGATGCAGCAGGTTCAGCCATGTTTCATACGAAGGGAAAACCTCATTGGGCTCATAGCCGATCATGGTGAAATACAACGGGCTGAAGTACACGTCGCCGGTCGCGAAATTCCAATCCCACACCGCGTCGTTAACCGCCGACATCGCCAGCGTCAGCCGCTCTTCGCTGCGCCGGACGGCCTCTTGGGCCCGGTGACGATCGGTGATGTCGCGGATCACGGTGATGAAACCGCGCGGCGATCCGTTAGCGTAACGCAACAACGATGAATGTGCTTCGATCATCGCTATGCCGCCGTTCTGCAAGCGGATGCGGTACTGCGTGTTTTGCGAATATCCCGTTTCCAACGTGAAGGCGAAATTGGCGAAGGCCTTCGCGCGGTCCTCCTCCACCAACAAGTCGCCGATGTTCTTATTGGCCCGATAAAAGTCCTCGAACGATTTCACCCCGTACATCTTCAAAGCCTGCCGGCTCAACGACATTAGATTGCCCTGCAAATCGTAGACGATGACCGGGTCCGGCATGGTCTCGATCAGCGTGCGGTGCCATTCCTCGCTTTCCTGCAACGATTTTTCCGCCTGCTTTTGTTCGGTAACGTCGCGAGCCATGGCCAGGTTGATTCCCTTGGCCGGAATCGGACGAACCATCCAATTCAACAGGCGATAATTGCCTTGGGCGGTGCGTATGCGAATTTCAAAATGCGCAATGTTCTTGCCGGTATGAAGCTGCTCCTCGACGATTTTGCGGGTTTTCGGCAGATCGTCGGGATGTACGAATTCCAGGATCGACCGGTCGAGCATGTCCATTTCGGAAAAACCGAGGGCGTTCTGAAAGGCCGGATTGATGGTCAGCAGTTTGTCGGTGTTGAATTCGGTGATGCAGATCAAATCCAGCGACATATTGAAAATCGTCGCCGTATTCTGTTCGATTCGCTCCAACCTGGCGATTCGCTCCCGCGCTTCCTGCAATTCCCGTCGCAACAATTCGTCGGTCTTGTTTTTTTTCAGCATGCCTCCCCCATAAGCGTCGGCAACTGGGAAGGTTAATGATTTTCAGTCAACTATCGAATATTTCAAAGGTTTTAATCTCGTTGGCGATAATTCGCTCTCGAAACTCCTTTGTGTCAAATCTCCTTACCAACCGAAAAATACTGCATATTTATCAGTTTAATCAACCGCATGCATCGACACAAGGTGTATGAAACATTAGTTTTATTCGCGCTCAGCCCTCGCTCGCGGCACATATTATTTTTATAATAATCTTGTCGCCACCGTTTCGGAAGCCTTTCCCTAACCAACAGTAACGACAGATTCTTTCGCTTACATATAGAAGATTTCAAAAAACCAAAGCAGCGATTCCGTTGACATGATTTTGCAACGTGTCTTCGTAGGTGACAAAGAACATCTCAATGTCATCCTACGGCGCATATCCCACTCGAACGCCCGTCCTATTGGCGTGGGACACTTTTCCGCAGGTGTCCCACGATTAAATTTCATAACCTTATGATATCATCGCCGATATGCCGATATTACCGTGGGACAAACGTGTCCCGAAGTGTCCCGTTTTGTCCCATTGGGGCCTATAAAATAAGCTTAGGAAAGGTATTTCCAATCCTGGATTTCCGCCTTCGTGGAAATGACAAAGAAAGACCCCCGTGCGGCTTGGCCACCGGCCGAGGTCGCGAATAATGAAGACAAATCATAGGTCCAGGGATTATCCCTGGTGGTTAGCGGCCCATACCGCGACCGCGACCGCCGCCGCCGTGCCGGCGTTGGTGGATGTCGTTGATCATCCGCCCGACCTCGTCGCGGAAGCGTTGGTCGAAAATCAGGAACCGCGCGTACTGCTCGGGGGTGAGGATCTTCTTGAGCTCCTTGAACTGCTCGGTGCGGATGCGCATCGACTCGCGTTCGAGCGCCAGGGTGTCGTCGACCGCCTTGGTCAGCACCGTCTGATCGGGCTCTTTCTTTTTCAGTTCGAGGAACATCGCTCGCTGCAGTTCTTCTTTCTTTTCACTGATCGTGCGGTACTGATGGTCGTATCGCTGCAGGATAGGAAACAGCCGCGAGGCCGCTTCCTCGTTCAATTGCAGCGCTTCGGTCAGCTTGAACAGGCGGTACATTTCGATGCGCTTCCACGCGTCGGCCCGCCCGGCGGTCGTGTTGGGGTCCTGTTCGTCGGCGGGCGTCGGCGTCTCCTGCGCCCCGGCGGCGACGGCCAGGGTCAGCAGCAGGATCAAGGTCAACGCAACCAGTTTATCGGTCCGCATGGGTCATACCTCCCGGGCGCGGTTAGATCGGCATTTCGATGTTGACTTGCGCCAGATTGTCGGCCAGTTCGGCCATTTCCGCTTCCGATAGCGAAGCGAAGGACGGTTCGACCGTCAGCGGCCCCAGGCCGGCCATCGCCGAATCGACGTCTTCGGGCATCATCGCCTCGGTGATCTGCGTTTCGAATTCGGCGACCTGTTCGTCGTCCAGCAGCGCCACGGCCTCTTTCAACTGCGGATTCACCGTCACCGCCAGCGTCGGGGCCAGCGGCTTTTTGACCATCGAGACGCCCGCGATGTCCATCTGCGGCGTGCTGTCGGTGTTCAGATCCAGCACCCCGCCGCCGACCAGCGCCACCGCGGCGATCAGCAGCGCCGTGGCCGTCACCGCCGCCGGCCGCAGCCACGCGCCCGTCAGGCTTTGCCACAGGCGCACCGTCCAGGGCACGTACTCGCGCTCGGCGTCGATCTGCTTATGGATGCGCGTATACAGCGTTTCGAAGTAGGCCTCGCCCGGATCGTGCGCTGGCCGCTTCACCGCGTCCAGCGCCTGGCGGATGCTTTCGGCCTCCGCCGCGCACTCGGCGCAGGATTCCACGTGTTCGCGCACCTGCCGGGCCTCGTCGGCATCCAGTTCGCCTTCGAGCCAATCGATGATCTTGTCGGTCCATTCCTGGCAACTCATGCGTGACTCTCCCCAAAGTCGGCCAGCAACCCTTTCAGGGCTTTGACTGCGTAATGGTAATTCACTTTCGCCGCCGAAGTCGAAATGCCCACGTCCTGGGCGATTTCGGCGAAACTCATGTCGCCGAAGGCGCGCATCTGCAACACCTCGCGCTGGCGCGGCGGCAGTTGCTCCATCGCCTCTTCGACGATCCGCCGCCGTTGATCGGCTTCGATTTCGGCCTCCACCGAACTTTCGACGGTGGCGTTCCACTCGGCCAGTTCCTCGCCCGCGTGCCGCGCCCGGTCGCGGATGAGGTTCTTCGAGTAGTTCATGGCGATACGAAAGATCCAGGTTTTCAAGCTCGACCGCCCTTCGAAGCGGCCCAGGTTCTTATAGACGCTGATGAAGGTTTTCTGCACGATTTCATCGGCATCCTCGTGTCCGCCCACGACCTTGAGGGCCAGAAAATAGACCATTCGTTGGTATTTTTTGACCAGCACCTCGTAGGCGAACTCGTCCTTTTCTTCCACGAAACGCTTGACGAGCGTCTTATCGTCATCTTGCAGCGGCATTGTTTCGTTCAATTCCACTCCGTTGTCCGACATCTAAGACACTCGGTTTTAAAAGGTGGTTCAAAGGGAAAGGATAGCAAAAAAGGACGACCGCGCAACGACTTAATACATGAAGCAGCGCTGTCCGGTGAAGACCATGGCCATGTTGTGCTCGTTGGCGGCGCGAATGACCGCGTAGTCGCCCGGATCGCCGCCGGGTTGCACGATGCCCACCACGCCTTCCTTGGCCGCTTCGTCCACCGCGTCGCGGTGCGGCAGCGCCCCATCGGAGGCCATGACCGCGCCGATCAACCCGCCCCGCAGCTCGGAGGCGTCCAGCCAGATCGACTCGCGCATGCCCGGATCGACCATGTAATGGAACGGCGTTTTGAACCGCTCCCAGGCCAAGCGGTCGGCCAGCTTGCGGTAAGCCTTGTCGCGCGTGGTTTCCACGGCGCTCAGCCGGTCCTGCCCGCCGATGCCGATGCCCACGGTCACGCCCGCCTTGACGAACAGGATCGTGTTGCTGGTCACGCCGGTGGCAATTTTCCAGGCCAGCAACATGTCATTCCACTCTTCGCCGTTGGGCTGGCGGCGGCTGCTGATTTCCTTGCCCTGGGCGATGGCCGTGGCCGAGCGACAGGCCTCGCGGGTGAGCGTCGCGGGCACGAACGACCACTGCGCGACCAGCCCGCCGTCGATCAGCGAGGTGAAGTCGATCACCCGCCGGCCGGCCCACAGCGAGAGCTTGTCCATGTTGCCGATGCGCAGCACGATCAGATTTTTGTTCTCCGCCAGCAGACCGGTCACGCCGTTTTCGTATTCGGGAGCGACGACCACCGCGGCGCCGCTTTCCAGAATCGCCTCGGCCGTGGCCGCGTCGACCGCGCGGTTGAGCGCGACGCAGCCGCCGACGACCGCGAGGCGATCGGCCAGATAGGCGCGCAAATAGGCGGTGGGCAAACGATCCGCGACGGCCACCGCCGACGGATTGGCGTGCTTGGTGATCACGCAGGTCGGCTCGTCCATCAGATAGCGCAAAATGTTCAGCGCGGCGTCGGCGTCGACGATCGAACCCTTGCTCGGATGCCGGCCCTGCTGCAGCAACTCGGGCAGACTGGCCAGGTAGTTGCCCGGCGCGATCGAGGTCACCTCGCCGATGGTCAGGTTGCCGTTGATCAGGCGATACAGCGCCGCATCCTGCCCCGGATTGTCGCCGTGGCGCAGCGTGCGCTCGTCGGGGCCGACGTCCCAACCGACCAACTCGTACACCAGATCGCGCTTGAGCCCGCCTTCATGGAAGGAGATGGTCATCTGCCGCGGGAAGCGCTTCAACGGCTGCCGATTCGTGCTTTGTGAATCGCTCATAAAAACCCCAATACCCCGTCACGCATCGACGGCCACGCGGCCGTTGCGCAGATGCACCTTGCCGCGGGCGATGGCGTCGAGCACCTCGCTGTACAATTCCCACTCGATCGCCAGACCCCGCGCCTTGAGCGCCTCCAGATCGTCGTCGGGCAGCACCGGCACGGTCCGTTGCGCGATCACCGGCCCGGTGTCCATGCCCGCGTCGATGAAATGCACCGTCACCTTCGTCTCGCTCAGCCGCGGCCCCTTTTTCGTCAGACCCATGGCGAACTCGTAACCGTGCACGCCCTGGTACGCCGCCGTATCGGCCGGGTGGATGTTCACGATGCCCGGCAGGTCCAGCCGCTTGCAGCGGTGCAGCGCGATGAACCCGGCGGTCATCATCCGCATGTAGCCGGCCAGGGCGATCATCTCGTAATCGTACGGAGCCAGCAGCTCCAGCAGCGCGGCCTCGTGCTCGTCCCGCGAGGCGAAATGCCGATCGTCCAGCGCCACGGTGGGCAGGCCGTACTTTTTCGCCCGCGCCAGTCCGTAAGCGTTGAGCCGATTGGCGACGACCACGACGATCTCGCAATCGATCTTCCCTTCGGCGCAATTTTTCGCGATTGCTTCGAAATTCGACCCGCCGCCGGATAGAAAAACGGCCAGCCGCAACTTGTCGGACATTCTCCCTCCAGCGGGGATCAACTGTTGATTCAACGTCGGCCGTCGCCGTGCCGCGGGCGACGTGTGGCGGCACTATAACAGCGGTTGCGCCGCAGCGACAAGAGCAAAGCGGCGTTTCAGGAGGCCGGGAACGGCGAAAATTGATCGGCGACCACCTGCCAGCGATCGTCCTCGCGCACGAGGAACATCATGTCGCGCCCGGTCATGGTCAGCGTCTGGCTGCCCAGGCGGCACGACAGCGTATAATTGTAGGTGACCACCGCCGTTTGCCCGTCGGCGTAGAGTTGGATTTTCTCGTCGCGCTCCTCCCAGCTATGCACGGTCACGCTGTCGGCAAAGCTCTGCCAGCCCGCGACGCACGCGTCGCGCCCCTCGCGCCGGAAGCGGTCGGTGGGCGTAATCGCCACCATGTCGCGGTGGAAGTAGTCGCGCAGCTTCAGCGGGTCGCCCTCGGTGGTCCAGGCGCGGTTGAGCGTCTGCACCGTGCGCCAGACCTCGGCGCGCAGAGATTCATCGTTCATCGGTTCGCCTTTCCGCGATTACTCGCCCTTGTATTTCTTGCCCACCTGCCACGCGGGGGCGATGTACTCGCCCAGGCGCCAGTACGACGGCTTGGGGAAGGTGAACAGCAGCGGATTGATGCGCAGCCAGTCGACCTGGTCGTCGGTCAGCACGTCCTGTTCGGCGTACACCGCGACGATCTCGCCGAAGTAGGCCGTGTCGCCGCCCAGCGCCACCGAGTTGATCAGCTTGCACTCTGCGGTGAGCGGGCAATCGCGGATCATCGGCGCGACGGTTTCCCGGCCGGTGAAAGTCGGAAACACGCAGCTTTTGTCGAACTTCGTGCCCGAGACGAGGCCGCAATGATCAGTGACCTCGACCATCGACGGGGTCGGGATGTTGATGCTGAACGCGCCGGTCTGCTCGATCATCTGACTGGTGCGAGATCGGAAGAGCACACGTCTGAACTCCAGTCACCGAATACGATC
>CALBTQ010000110.1 GCA_937967875.1 uncultured Pseudomonadota bacterium | reverse complement strand
ATTCATCACTCATAACTGCCGCCTCGGGTGCCAAAGTTTTCGCCCCTGGCGAAAGCTGTGCGTGTTTGAACCAACACATCTTTGGCTTCGCCAAAAGCGTGGCACACGGGCAATGACGACCTTTCCGGGCGCCACAATGGCGCAGGAATTATTCCTGGTTATTCCTGGCTTGCTCCCTGCGGAGCTTTCACGTTACCATCGAACCGCTTTGAGGGAGGCGACAATGTACAAACGCATTTTTCTGTTGATGTTGGCGATCGTTTTGTGTGCCGCGCCCGCGTGGGCGCAAATTCGCGGACTGACCGCGCCGCTGCCGCTCGGAGAAACCGTCGAGATCGTTTACGATCCGGTGCTGCCGACGCGCTTCATCGAGCAGCCGTCGATGCCGAATAAGGCCGGCAAGGCCGACGCCATCGGCGTCAATTACCTGGGCTATTACCTGAACTGGGTGTGGACGGTCGATCCCACCGTAGGCGATTTGGTCGAGCCGGAGCTGCCGACGTTGTCGGCCGATCTGCAGGCGGCCGTCGACGCGGCGCCCGATTGGCTCAAGCCCGCGTTGACCCGTCGCTTCTTCGAGTTGGACGAGGACGACGCCGCGCCGCTCGCCGACGCGATCGTCAATGCGGAGGACGAGCGCTACATCGACGAAATCGCCTTCTGCGTGGCCTATCTCAGCGAGTTCGACATTCGCCACATGGACGACCCGGCCAACTTCATCGCCGAAAACGCGCGCCTGATTTACGCCAACGACGCCGCGCTCGATTACGTCGAGGTGGTCGACGAGGGCACGGCCGGCAAGGGCGATTACTACACGACGCTGCGCTACAACGTCAGGGACGGCGGCAGCGTGCAGACGGTCGATCTGCCCAAGGAGATCTACTACTGGAACGTCGTGCATCCCAAGCTCGACGTGGAAACGCCCAACTTCGTCATCCCGCACAGCGGCAGTGAAACGACGATGGCCGCAGGCGGCCTGCACTGGCGCGATTACCTGCTGTTCGACGTCGACGGCGACGACAGCTACACCGCGCCGATGTACTTCGACGGCGTCGACGAGGCCGACCTGCAATCGCTCTCGCCCAGCGCGGTCGGCTATCTGAATACGACGATCCACAACCTCGAACTGGCCTACGTGACCGGCACGAAGAACGTCGTGTTCACCGAGTTCGCCTACGGCGCCGGCACGGTCTTCGCCGCGACGTTGTTGATGGACGAAGCGTACACTGCCAACGATTGTCCGCTGCTGCCCAACCTGCTCAAGCAGGGCAACGGCGACGTGCTGCTGGCCGACGACGCGCAGATCGCGCTGATTCAGGACATCAACATCGACGCCTTCGAAGCGGCGCTGACCGAAGTCGGCTTGTGGGACAACACGACCGTGCTCGCGCCCAACGACGTGCGCGCCTACGACGAAACGGCCTGGGCGACCTTCAAGGACACCTACGACAAGGTGATTCTGCCGCCGTACCAGGGCCCCGATTTCACCGTCATGGTCGCCGACGCGACGGTCATCGAAAACCTGGAGGCCTACGTCAGCGACTACGGCGTGCTGGAAATGCATATCGTGCCTTCGCCCAAAGCCGGCAGCAAGGATACGGCGTATCCCTGCGGCGTGACGCCCGTCCAGGACGACACCCATGATGCGATCACCCTTTACGGCCGGCCGTTGCTGGCCGACATGCTCGCGGGCGTCGAGGTCATGTGGGACCTGGACGAACTCGACGAAAATCAGCAGACGAACCTCCCCGGCGACCGCGACCTGTGGGACAACGCCGACGCCGTGCAGGTCATCGGCAACTGGACGGGCAAGAACCTGCTCGACAACATCCAGGAACGCGGCGCGGTCACCGGCGCCAATCCCGAACGCGCGCTGCAACCGGCACGGATCGTCTACAACCACTTCGGCAACTGCGGCGAGTTGCAGGATCTCACCTCGGCGGCGATGCGCGCCGTGCTCATTCCCTCGCAGTTGGTCAGCACGATCAACGAAGATCACGTGTGGGGCGAGTTCTATCACGATGACGCCTGGCACGCCTTCCAGGTCGACTGGTCCAACAACACCACGCAGATCAACAATTTCGGCGTCGCCTACGACGCGGGCAAGAACATCTCCATCGCCATGGCCTGGATCGGCGACGGGCAAGTCGCCTCGGCCACCAGCCGCTACAGCGACGTGGTCACGCTCGAATTCAACCTCACCGACGGCAACGGCGATCCGGTGCCCGACGCGACCAACGAAATCTGGGTCGACGGTTGGGGCGGCGGCGGCGACGCGCAGGGCTTCTGGTTGCTCAGCGACGATCAGGGCCACGCCGAGGTGGAAGTCGGCGAGAACCGCAACTACTACGTGCGCATCCTTTCCTCGATCGGCGATTACCCCGAGCAGGACGGCAGCCACGTGCGCCTGGCGGATATGGTCGACGCGGAAGACAACACCGAGGGCGGCCTGGTTTTCACCCTCGATCATCAGTTCGAGCGGCCGCTGGTCGACGTGACCGCGACCAAGGCGGGCGGAACCAACGACAGCTTCGGCCTGCACGTGCAGCTCGACGCCACGCATCGTTTCGCCGGCAACTACAATCCGTTCTCGCGCGCCTGGGCCTTCCCCGAACGCGACACGCCCCGACTCGACGTGCTGCTGGTCGACGAAGACAACCTGGATGCCGCGCGCAACAACGAATCCTTCGACGCCGCCTACGCCGCGCTGGGCGTGGCTTCGCTCGACGAGACGATCTACCCGCCGACCGCAGGTGATTGGAATCTGCTGATCGTCAACCACAGCGCCGACGCCTCCGATCACCTGCTGGACATCACCGTCACCGCCGAAGGCGACCCCTGGGTTCCCGATGACGACGACGATGATGACGATGATGACGATGCAGTCGATGACGACGACGATGATGATGACGATGATGATGACGGCTGCGGATGCTGAGCAGACGATTGAGCGAAGCGAAATCCCGCCAACGGCGGGATGATGGCGATGACAATGATGACGGATGCGGCTGCTGACAATTCGGAATGACGAACGCCGAATGCGGAATGTTAAAAACCGGGGACGCGACTTCTTCGTGTTCCCGGTTTTTCTTTAATTTAAGTTGGGAAACGCTGATTCACCGAATGTTGTGAGGTGTATCGGTGTTTTCAACATCCACTGGCTCGCTCATTTCATTCGCTCGCAAAACACCGCCACCCGCCGTCGTTCTTTTCCAACTCTCGCCTCACGCACATTTGCCTTGACATCCGGCCGCGAAAGCCTATTATGCGCGCGTCTTCAGGGACCTTTGAAAAAAGAACCTTGAGTCGGAGCCCAAAACAACGTCGGCCCGTCGCAACCGGGGCGCAAGATCGCCCATGAAACCAACCTGCCGGGCGCCGCAAACGACTCCGCAAATCAAATCCGATTGTCGCTTAATCGCCGTGCCGCCCGTGGTGTATCCACAGCGGCCGCGCGGATAAGGAGAACATAGAAATGAATCGCGCCATGATTGTCTGCCGCGACATCCTGCGGCTTGAATATTTACGCGGCTACTTCGGTTCGCGCCATTACAAGATCGCCTGGTACGAGCACGAGGAAAGCTACCGCGCGCATCTGGCCGAAAACCCGCCGCAGGTGCTGGTCGCCGATCTGGTCGGGGCCGATCCGGCCGGCCTGGCGATCGTCCGTCATGCCGTCGATCAGTACCCCGAACTGCCCGTGATCGCCATCGGCGACGAAGCCGCCGTCCGTGCGGCCAAATTGCCCGTCGATCGCCGGAAGATCACCCTGGTGCGCGACCTGCATCATCTGCCGCTGTTCGGCAAGCAGGTCGCCTGAGTTTCGTTTTCCCTGCAACGTCCTACGGCCGATTGGTCGCGTACTTTATTGCATTGTTGGTTTGATCGATGTAGCTGATGTGCACGTACCCGTCGCCGTCCAGCGCGATCGACGCGCCGTAGCCGGATTCGTCCTGGGGATCGACCACGCCGCGCGCCCATTCGCCCGACGCGTTGGTAATGTATTTGAGCACCGGATACCCGTCGACATCCAAGCCGCAAATCGCCAGGTGCGCTTTGCCCTGGTCGTCGATGGCCAGATAGGCGTCCGATCCCACGCGCCGGATGACCGGATCGATCGTCACCCACGCCCACTCGTCGCCGCTTTGTTCGGCGAAACCGAGTGCATACACATCATCATCTTCCCCCCAGTCAACCTCTGCATATTGGAAAGCGATGTACGGCACGTCATTGTCGTCCAGGGCCAGCGAACAATTGGATTTATCATAACCTCCCGGTATGCCTCCGGACGTCCAATCGCCGCCGGCGTTGGTAAAATAGCCGATGCCGCCCATGCCCAGACTGCCCGATCCTTGACACAAATGCGCTTTGCCGTTTCCGTCGACGGCCAGGGAAACATGCCTGCCGGTATGACTTTCCTCATCGTCGTTGACCGACAGAAGAAGATGCTCCCACGCGCCGCTTTCATTGTCGGTATAGCCGAGCGCATCGAATCCGTATTCGTCCTCCGCTTTCGCCCGATAGCCGATGTGTGCGAAGCCGTCGCCGTCCATCGCCAGTGAATTGAAATACCCGACGCTTTCTTGTTCGGGATGAGCCGCCGCAACCTGCGCCGACCAAACGCCGGCGGACTTCACCGCGAACGCCAGTACGCCCTGCCCTGTTTTGCCGTCTTCGGCAATCGGCAGTCGATCGAAAAAACTCAGGTAGGCGACGTCGTCGGGGCCGATCTCCAGCGACGGATAACCATCCGGGCGGCGGTCGGTTAAAATCGCCTCCGTCGTCCATTGGTCGGCGGCGCGGATCGCCTCGTACAGATGCGAGTCAGCGACGGTCAGCACGTTTTCCCAAAAGACGATATGCGGCTGCGCGTCGCTGTCCACGGCGATGGACGTGTGCGTGGCGAGATCGGCGTATTGAATAATCGCCACCGTCTCGACCAGCCACCCGGTCAGCAGCGGATCGTCATCGTAGATGTCGTCGTCATCCGAAGTCGTGTCGTCATCCGAAGTCGTGTCGTCATCGGTCATCGTAT
>CALBTQ010000109.1 GCA_937967875.1 uncultured Pseudomonadota bacterium | reverse complement strand
CGTGGTTTTATCTCGGCGAGCAACCGACCTGGATGTTCAGCCTCATTCGCCTGCTGCAACCGCACAAGCGGAAATGGGCCTATCGGTTGATTGAGGAGTTGGCGCGCCCGATGAACAAGATCGAATCGCAGCGCGCCCGCCGAAGCAATCTCAGCCGTGAGGCGTTGTTGGCGGTGACCGTTCGCGGCGACGGAGCGGATCGACTCGGCCGCCTCGTGCTCAAGGACGGCGCCGCGCCGATGAACTCGCTGCCGGTTCGTATTGCGCAAAATCTGCTGACGGGCAAACTCAAACACGTCGGCTTGGCGACGCCGCTGGACCTGATGACCTTCGATCAGCTTATTAACGATCTCGACGATTTCGCCATGGAAACGACGATTCGATAGGTGTTCCTACCGCTTTCTCTTCCCGAACAACCACACGCCCAGGGTGCCCAGGAGGTACAGCAAAATCAGCGGCACGGCGAGCAGGATCTGTGAGGTCACGTCCGGCGGGGTGAAGACCGCCGCGGCGATCACGATGACCACCAGGGCGTAGCGGAAGCTGCGCAGCAGCCCGCGGCCGGTCACCAGCCCCAGGCGGCCGAGGATGAACATCGCCACCGGCAGCTCGAAGGCCACGCCGAACACCAGCAGCAGCTTGAGCGCGAAGGTGATGAACTCGCCGACGCGCAGCAGGGCCATGAACGGCGCTTTGGTCTCGAAACCTTTGATCAGGAAATCGATCGCCACCGGCAGGATGCCGAAGTAGCCGAAGACCGCGCCGCACACGAAGGTGAGCGCGCTGAACATCGCGAAGAGCAGAAAGCGCAGGCGCTGTTGGCGGTAAAACACCGGCGCGACCACCCACCATCCTTCCAGAAACAGGTAGGGCGCGGCGACCAGCAGGCCGAAAACCAGGCCGATGATCACGTGGGCCATGAAGGCCTCGTGCGGCGCGGTGAACACCAGCGCGCGGTCGCGGCCCATCACGGCGAGGAAGGGGTAGCGCAGCACGGCGATCAGATCGCGCGAGAACCACCAGCCGATCGACGAGGCGAGCAGAATCGCCCCGGCGCAGTACAACAGGCGTCTGCGCAGGTACGCGAAAATCGAAAAAATGCCGGCCAGCGGCGCCGCGTCGGTCATCGGTCGATAATTCTCCTTGGCTCCTTATGGCGACCGCGACGAGCGCTGTCAAGCGCCGGTGCGAACTCGCTTGATTTTCCCCCGCCACGTCCGCAATGATAAACGGGCAACCGCATTAAAAGAACATCCGCCCCGGGAGCGCGACGATGGATCATTTGTGGGAACAGGCCATAAAATCCCTGCAGCAAATCCTGGACGTTCAGGCGCCGACCGCGCTGCATCTGCTGGACACCGCGCTGGTCGTCGTGTTTTACGTGCTCGGCCGGCTGCTGGCCCGGCTGCTGGTCGGTCGTTACATCGAGCACACCGCGCGCCGGTATGCGGTGGGCAAAACCTTCAATTACCTGTTCGGCATTCTCGCGGCGATTCTGATCGTGAACATCTGGATCGGCAGCGCCAAGGGGCTGATCACCTATTTGAGCATTCTCTCGGCCGGCGTCGCCATCGCGTTGCAGGACCCGCTGGTGAATTTCGCCGGCTGGTTGTTCATCATCATCCGGCGGCCCTTCGCCGTGGGCGACCGCATCGAGATCGACGGCGTGGCCGGCGACGTGATCGACGTGCGCCTGTTTCAATTCTCGCTGATCGAAATCGGCGGCTGGGTGGCGGCGGATCAGTCGACCGGGCGCATTATCCATCTGCCCAACGGGCTGATCTTCAAAAAGGAGCTGGCCAACTTCACGGCGGGTTTCAGCTTCATCTGGAACGAACTGCCGGTGACCGTGACCTTCGAAAGCAACTGGCGCAAGGCCAAGGAAATTTTGCAGCGCATCGCCGACGAGCACACCTACATGAGCGTGCAGGAGGCGCAACGCGAGCTCAAGGAAGTGTCGCACAAGTACCTCATCTATTACCGACACCTCACGCCGATCGTCTGGACGAAGGTCGTGGACAGCGGCGTGACGCTGACCATCCGCTACCTGTGCCTGCCGCGCCGCCGCCGGGGCTCGGAAACCGAAATGTGGGAGAGTATCCTCACCGCCTTCGCGACCTGCGCGGACGTCGACTTCGCCTACCCGACGCAGCGCTTCTACAACAACCGCACGGAAGGCAAAGCGGAAGCCAAGGCTAGTTATGAGTGATGAGTTATAAGTGATAAGTTGATAGATCGGAAGAGCACACGTCTGAACTCCAGTCACCGAATACGAT
>CALBTQ010000108.1 GCA_937967875.1 uncultured Pseudomonadota bacterium | reverse complement strand
GATCGTATTCGGTGACTGGAGTTCAGACGTGTGCTCTTCCGATCTGCCTCGTGCTTGGCCTCGGATTCCATTGCCTTGATCAGTTCCTTTTTTGCCTCTACCTGGCTCATGCCGGCCACGCGTTCCAAGCGGGATTGCCACTCGTTGACCAAGGCGCCGTACTTCTTTTCCATCTGGTCCAACGCGGCTTCACGCACCAGCAGGATCTTCTCCCGCGTGGTGACTTCCACTTCCTTTTCATCCAATAAAGCGGTCTTTCGGTCGAGATTTTCCTCCTTATTGATCAGACGCTTGTCAAGGTTATCAAGTTCCTTCTGCCTTTCCTTCGCATCTCGCTCGACTTCCATTTGCAACTGGAGCCGGCGATCTTTCATCTTCAGCTCGGCCTCTTTTTCGAACGACGCGGCCTTGGCCTTGGCATCATCGATGATGCGGTCGGCCTGGGTTTCGGCGTCGCTGAGCCGCTTTTGCGAGATGGTGCGATGCAGAAGGTAACCTACCGCACCACCGGTCGCCAATGCGACTAAGACGGCCAGAGCCAGCAGCATGATTTGAATCCCAGTCACTGCTATGCTCCTTGGTTAGGATTATATGATCGCCCGCCAAACCCGCTTATATAGCTTAGCGGACGGCTGAACTCGCACTAAAACATAAGGGGGAACAGAGAAAGTGGGCGGAAATCAAGGAACGTTCTGTCGGGGAATGCGTAAAAACGTGCAGTTTCTCAGTGATGAGAAACTACACGTATCCAACCTCGGCCTTTTGACCGTTTAGTCTTCAATTGCATCCGAGTGATGGTCTTCACTGACTCCCGCAACAAAAGCGTCGTTGATTTGAATCGGCCGCCACCGGCGACCGCCTTGTCTTGTAACTGACCCAGATTCTCCGTTCGACCGGCCCGGCGCCCCTTTTTGTCCGGATTTCCGGTCAATATCTATATAAAAGCATCCCCCCGCACAGACCGTGTGATCGCGTCGATTGAACCTATTCAGTAAGAATAGGTGGGCACATATTTATCATCGTAGGCGCTACGCATTAAGCGTTTCACACATGACGACAGGGATCTGTTCCCAAATATGTGTTACTGGCTCAATACACTTCCAATCATCACGCATAAGCGCAGGGGAATGAATCTATCTTCTTTGTCGCCCCCTCCTCAAACGGTTAGAGCTTGCTGTCGATGTAGTTTACCAGATCGATGCATTTTTTGTCGATCTGTTCGCATACTTTTCGATGCTGACCGATTTGTTTGAACAACTCGTCAGCAATGTCCAACGCGGTCAAAATCGAGACGTTCAACGTGGTGGATGATTTGGATTCCGTCTGAATGCGTTCCATTTTATCGTTGACGAATTCGGCGATTTCCCGCACGTAATCTTCATTGCCGTCATGGGCAATATGCAGCTTTCGACCGAGAATTTGAACTTCAACCACGTTCTCTCCCACGACCAAACCTCCGTTGGGACAATCTCATCCTACTTTGAACGGCAATCCCTTGTCAAGAAATTGCCGCATATCGGACATCGATAATTTATATAACAAATCATAAATGATACCGGAAGCTTACAACCCATTTCCCAGCATCGTTCATCCAGAAGCCATGGAGAATGCACAAAAGGCTAAGTATCCGACGCTTTCCACTTTTATTCGGAAGGGAAATTAAAGAAAAAAACCGGCGCGAAGCCGGTCATTAAATGTATGTCAAAATGCTGAAGGGGGGATTTGAACCCCCACGAGCGTCGCTCACCACCCCCTCAAGATGGCGTGTCTACCAATTCCACCACTTCAGCAAATTGTAAATGAACTATTTTCACCGGCACAGCAGCGAGAACGTTATTGCGCGTCGCCTTCCGCGGCGGCCGGAGCGACCGGAGCGGTTGCTTCCGGCTGCGCTTCGGCTGCGGGAGCCTCTGCCGCCGGAGCCGGTTCGTCGGCTGCAGGCTGGTCAGCGGTGGGTTGATCCGCAGCGGGCTGCTCGCCGGCCGGCTGTTCATCTGCAGGTTGTTCATCGGCAGGTTGCTGGACAGCGGTCGTCGGATCGGGCGTCACCATCGGCACATCGCCGGAGACATTGGCCGGCACGGCGCCGTCCTGGGTAACCGAAGTCTCATGCGCACTCAAGTACGCCAGCGTCAGGCACGTCACCAAAAAGAGAATCGCCACGCCGGAGGTCATTTTACTCAGGAAGCCGCCGGAGCCGCCGCCACCGAATAATGTGTTCGCGCCGCCGCCACCGAGCATCGCACCCAAATCGGCGCCCTTGCCCGTCTGCAGCAAGATAACGAGAATCAGCACGATGCATGCGACCAAGTGAATAATTGAAATAAAAACTGTCATTTATCTATCATCCCAATGGTTTTCCGGTTCTGTTCAGGCGCGTGAGTATACATATCCGGTTCAAGGAACGCAAGTGCAAAAACATGCGGCAATAGATCGTTGATTTTCCAAAATATTCGCTGAAATTAAGCCGGAAGGAATACGACGATCAAACCAGGCGCCGTCGTCCATTCGAAACAAAATGGATGAATTGTTGCCTTTCTTGCCGATTTCTGTTAAGTCTCGGCAAACTCAGTGTAGATGAAAGGCATCATAGATCGGAAGAGCACACGTCTGAACTCCAGTCACCGAATACGATC
>CALBTQ010000107.1 GCA_937967875.1 uncultured Pseudomonadota bacterium | reverse complement strand
CGACCACCGAGATCTACCCTCTTTCCCTACACGACGCTCTTCCGATCTGCTGCGCATTCCTTCACCTTCAGCACCGGCGTTCGTCGTCCCTGTGACCGCGAAGCGTTGTCCGTCGTGCGCGTTTCTCCCGCGACCGATGAGATCTGCTGGGACTTTCACACGATTCGCTTGTACTTCAACGAACCGATCGACCGCCGGACGCTGGAGTACGGGCAGAGCGTGCGGATGATCGACGTCGACACCGGCGAACAGATCGCCGGCAACCTGTTCGGCCGCCGCAACCAGATCGTTTTCGATCCGGCGCAGGATCTGACGGCGGGCAAAACCTATCGTCTGATCGTCAACAACATGCTCAAGGATTACAGCGGCGACGGTCTGCTGGAAGATTTCACCGTCGATTTTATACCGCGCTCCACCGGCAACCGCACGCATCTGGCGATGGACAAGGTGCCTACGGTGGTCGAGGGCTCCGCTTTTGTCGATGCGTTGCCCGACGATTCGTTGTTCCCCAAGAGCAAGTTCATCGATCGCGACATCAATTCCATGCTCGCCAATTCGGTCATGATGGGCGAAACCAACATCAAGGTCGGTTCGCGGTTGTGGAACGAATTCGGTGAAGCGGCGCTGTCGCCTGACCGCATTCCGTTTGTCGTCCGCAAAGGGCAACGCCTGCGCGGCAAAGGGCTCAAGGGCACGTTGGGCGGCGAAATCACCACGGGCGTCGATACCGGCGAGGTCGTTGTGACCGTCATGACCGATGCCATCGGCGAAATGCTGGGCTCGGAATACGTGCACGGCGTGAAGGGCTTGCCGCCGGTCATTCGCCTGACCATGGACGCGACGATGAACACCACGTCGCCCACCGCCAATGCGATTCTCTCCCAACCGATTCTGGGTGTCACGTTGGTCGGTCAGGTGGGTGTGGAAGCCATCGACCAGGTGCCCGATTACGAAGCGATGGAAATCGAGATCATCGGTTTTGCCGAAATCGAGTTGGTCAACGAATTCGTGCCCGTCACCATGGCTTTGAAAATGGTGCCGCCGCCGATTAAACCCGAAGAAGAACCGTTCGACGAAGCGCCGCTGGAGGTGATGTCGGTGTCGCCGGTCGATATTGTCTGCGAACCGGAAGACATCACCTCGCTTGTGCCCACGCGTATGGCGGGCGAGGAGATCATCGTCACCTTCAACAAGGCGGTGGATCCGAATACGGTGCGCGGCAACCTGACCTTGCGCAGCCCCGATGGCGTCGTGCCCGGTCGCTTCGATATCTACAATCCGAAGGTCGCATTCATTCCCTATGAACCGCTGGATCCCGATACGACCTACACGATCATCATTAACGACGGCTTCACCGATATTCTCGGCAACAAGCTGGATGCGCAGCACACCTATCAATTTGCGACCATGCCGTTTCAAGCGTCCTACATCGAGCCGCCGTTGATCAACGCCTCGGTGCCGGGACGATACGAAAACGCGACGTTGCCCAAGAACTTCTATCCGGAAGTGTATTTCTCGCAGATCATCGACGAAGACTCCCTGGTCTACGGTGAATCCATCGCACTCTACGACATGACCTACGGTCGCGAACTGGTGCCGGGCACGTTCATCTACAGTTCGATCTTCGTGCGCTTCGTTCCCGATGAAGACCTGACGCCCGGTCACAACTATTTGATGGTCGTGCGGCCCGGTGTTTTGTCCATTGCCGGTTTGCAAGTCGATACCGACAGCGACCGCACGCCCGGCGGGCCCGAAGTGGAAATTCCCTTCAAGGCCGTGCCGTACTCGCCTTACGTGCGTCTGGCTTACAGCACCTATCCGTACGCCGACGCCGACGTCAACGGCTTCATCGAGGGGGACGAATACGAAATCGACACCAACTACATGGAAATGGATTTTCCGCTGATCAAGGATCGTTCCTACACGATGGGATATTTCCCGGTCACTATCCAAAGTTTGCAGGTGGACGCCGACGGCTTTGCTTTGGTGCCGGTGAATATCGAGCCGGGCTCGTACATCTATGCTTCGAGCGTATCCATGAGCCTGTTCGGCGGCGAGGAAAAGACCGAACCCGGCTTTATGGATATGGGCCGCATTTCGATCGGTCTGCTGGATCCGTCCAGCACCGACCTGTACCAGGCCGATGACGGGCTGACCGGCGTGGATGTCGATACGACCATGCTTTTCAACGTGGAAAACAAACTCTTCAACGCGTTTCTGAATCACGAAACGTTTTTGAAGATCCCCAGCAAATTGCGCTTCACCCGCGACGGCCGGTTGGTCGTGATTGTGCACGGTGAAGGCGTCGTGCAGATGCAGATCCCATTGCTGGGCGCGATCGACATTCCGCTGATCGTGGACATGATGAACATTACGCCGCCCTCGCGGCGCGGTTTTTGATTTCTCGGCAGGAATAGAGATGTGAGATGTGGGCTGCCGTTTTCGGCGGCCCTTTTTTTTATTCAGTCGACGGCAGCAGACCGCTTTCGACCAGCGCCGAAAATTGCTGCTGCGCCATGAACGCCTCGCCGGCCGGCGTCCAGTGGCCGTCGTAGGGCAGGTACAGCGGTTCGGCGCCCCGGTAGGCGCGGAAGGCGTCCAGCAACAAACGGCAGTTCAAGTTCTGCTCGGCGCAGTAGCTTGCTAAAAACGGGAAGAATGTGCCCGTGTAGACTTTCCCGGTTTCGAACTGCTCGCGCACGCGGCCCTGCGGCCATTCGTTCGGCGCGACCTGATGCCCCAACGGATACACGAAAATCAACAGCGGAATACCGCGTGCTTTGAGGTAGCGATCGATCATCCTCAGGTACGAGCCGGTGCGTCGATAATGTTCCTCCAAACCGCTCACGACGCCGCGCGTGGTCGCCAGCCGGTCGTAACGCAAATCGCCGGGCACGACATTGGCCGCCTCGCCCATCGCGTGAATGTGAAAACGCTGATCGATGAAATGCGCCAGGCGCAGGTGGTCGATCAGCCATTTCTGCCACGCCGGCGGTTCCCACTTGCGTTGAATGATCATCGG
>CALBTQ010000106.1 GCA_937967875.1 uncultured Pseudomonadota bacterium | reverse complement strand
CGTCGGCGACGCCGGCGGGTTCGTCAATCCGCTGACCGGCGGCGGCATCTACCTGGGCATGTTCAGCGCGCAGATGGCCGCCCGCACAGCCTGCGAAGCGCTCGCGGCGCAAACCTTCGACGCGTCCTTTTTGCAGCGCTACACGCATCGCATCAAACTTTCGCCGATCTACGCCGGGCTTAAAACGTTCCACGCGCTGGTGGCGTATTGCGAATGGCGCCGGCGGCGCACGGGCAAGGCGATTCTCGGTCGCGTTTTCGAGCTGTATTCGGACGTCGGCGATTTCGCATTGCGGCGGCTGTAACCGACCTTTTCCGCGCACCTCTTTGGGGGAAAGCGGCTGATGCGCACTGGGTATATCATCTTCTGCTTTACAATCATCCTTGCAGCGGCCACGTGCACGCCCCGGCATGAGGAAGTGTTTTCCAGCGTAAACATGGTCTGGAACCGGCACACGCCGGCGGCCATTGTTTTCCACATGTACGCCACCTCGGGCGGCATGGCGCAGACGCAAAAGCTGGAAATCAAATTTCAGTCGCCCAACAGCGACGAGGAAATGCTCGAGTCGCTGACCGCCGAGGAAATCGAAACCGCGCTGCTTACCGAGGCGCAGGCGCTGATTCTGCTCAACGCCAATCCGACCTGGCGAGTCATCGCCGATCTGGGACCGACCACGCCGCTGGCCGTCCTCAGCCGCGAACCGGACTCGTGGCACGAACGGAACGAATGGGTCAATTTCGCCGGACTGAGTGGACAAGTGCATCTGGCTTATTGGATGACGGAAAATAAGATCGACTTTTCCGCGATAACCATACACGAGGCGCTGCCGCTGTCGAGCCCGGCCGGCAATACCGGCGCGACGTTGCTGCAACTGACCTACACGCCGTTGGACCGGCAATCGGCAACGCAGTCCGGCCTGCAAACGGTCGCCACGATTCCGCAACGCCTGTTGCTGTTGGGGCACGCCGACTACATCAAAAGTCATCCGCGGGGCATCGAACGCATATTGCTGGCGTGGGATAAATCGCTGCAACATTTTCGCGACCATGAGGCCGATCCGCTGCCCAATCTCGCCGAGCGGATGCACACCGACGTCGATTATCTGCGCAAGCTGTTGGAAGATTTTCCCCTGCCGTCCGCGAGCGAAACGGCGGCGGCTTGCGCGCGGCATTTTCCGGCGGACGTTCATCGAACGTTGGAAGAATTGGCGAAGGCGGGAAAAGAGCGCGGTCTTCTGCGCCGTTCGTTCAATCTGCGCGAAGCAATTCCTTGAGCTTTTCGAAAATCAGCGGCACGGTTTGCGAGCCCGGCGACATGGCTTGCTCGTAACGATAATTGCGTTGCCGCCAATGACTCTCGGGCAATAAATAGCCCAGTTCGTCGCAGGCCAGATTGAGCACCCAGGGATACGGCGCACCGAGCATCTGCTTGACGACGAAGCCCACCTCGGGCAGCGCCTCGCCGGGCAGCGTGGCCATGACCACCGGCCCCAGGCGCGCGATGTTGACCTCGGTGATGACCGATTTCTTATCCTGTCCCAGCATCCAACGCGGAAAAATATTGAGCCGCGCGGCCAGGCGGAACACCTTGTTTTCGATCGGCAGCAAAAACGCGGCGTGCTCGGTGGCGATCGTCTCCACCTTGATCGGCCGGGCGTTTTCGCGCAGTCCGCATTCCACATATTCGGCGATGCGCCGACCGAGCTGCCCGACGAACGGAGCGCCGACGCGAGGCTCGAAGGCGCCGTCATCGCGCGAGGTCGCGCCGGTGACCATGCCGCCCAACGCGTTTTGCAGCAGCAACGCCGTGCCGCCGAACATCCGCTCCAGCCGTTCGTTGGCGACGCCGGGCCAGCCGGCGCTGATGCGGCGATGATGGTGACCGAAAAATTCGGGGTGGCAGGCGTAATTGTACACGGTGGCGATGACCGGTCCGGCGAGCGACGTGAGTTGCAGAATCTGGATTTCGTCGTCCTTCATGCCCTCCTGCCGCACGTTGCGCGTCAAGCCGATCGACGGCGTGAGCACGTGCGCCGCCGTCGCCGCGGCCGGCGACAAATCGTTCACCGCTTCTTCAATCGCCGTTGCCACGCGCTCGATCAGGAAATCCATGTACTCCGCGTCCAGGCCGGTGCGTAGCGGAATCTCGCGGATCATCGGTCCCCAAAAGCCGATGGTGTCGGGCGCGTCGTGGGTGTGCGTGCAGCAGACCCACAAGCGGTGCGGCGCGTATTGCGGCAAGCGGGCGCGGATTTTCTCGACGTAGCCGCGCATCAGGCCGACCAGATCCAGCCCGACCAGCACCAGCGGCGCGCCGCCGTCGGACAACGCCACCGCCCGCGCATAGAGCGGATCGCGCACGCCCACCGCCACGCGGTTGACCGCATGACCGCCCAGACGCAAGCCCATTTTTTCCGGAGTGATGTCGACCTTGGCCGCGCCGGCCAATAACCGATTCATAACGCCTCCACGCACGAGATGCCGATGAACTTTGCCGGCCCGCTTCACGGTTTGCGCATGATCATTCCTGCAAATGAAACCCTATTTCAGAATCGGACCGGGGGGCAATATTGTCAAGCTCTACCAACATACAATAATAAAACATTAGTTTTATATCAGGCATGTGCAGGAGTCTCGATCGAGAGAACGTCCTTGACAGACAAGGACGATGATGACAAGTAAGATCAACATATACCGAAGAAATAGGCTAAGGCCAATGCAGATCAGCACTGATTTAACGCGCGGAATTCGTCAGATAGAAATACCTGCCCTGACCGAGGCGCGCCTGGGTCCGGTGGATGCGGCTTGCCGCTTTCGTGTGGGCGGCGGCGCGCAAACGCTGCTCAAATCGCGCCCCGACGCGATCGTCGAGGAAAACGGCCGGATCGTCATCACCCAGATCTGGCGCGGTGCGACGCCGGCCGAGCGGTTGGTGTTCGAAGCCGAATTCACACCCGACGCCGACGACAACAGCCTGCGGATCGCCACGCGCGTCACCAACGAATTGCAGGAGCCGATCGCCCTGGACTCAATCGACCCGTTGATCGTCCGCGCCGACCTGGACGGCAAATTCAGCCTCGGCTTCTCGGCCGCCGAATGGTCCATCTTCCGCAACGGCTGGCAGAGCTGGTCGGCCACGCGCACCTTCCGTCTGATCGAACGCGATCCGCGACCGTTGTTCAAGTTCATCCGCGATCAGGAGGAAAATCCGGCGAACCTCAGCCCGAACAAATACGGCGTTTTCGTCTCCGAGCAGGTGATGGGTCTGCGCAACGTGAGCACCGGACAGTCGATGGCGCTGGGCTGGCTGACCGCCGACCGCGCCTTCGGCGATCTGCGGTTGGAGATCAACCACAAAACGAAACACTTCAACCTGCTGCGCGCCCGCTGCCAATTCGACGGCCTCGCGGTGCAACCCGGCGAAACCGTCACCGGCGAAACGTTGTGGATGAAATTCGCCGGGCGCGGCGTCGACCTGCTGGCCGAATGGGCCGACCTGCACGGCGCGGCGATGCACGCGCGTCTGCCCGAGCGCGCGCCGGTGGGCTGGTGCAGTTGGTACTACTACTACACGAAAATTTCCGAAAGCGAACTCAAGGCCAACCTGGAAACGCTCACGCCGATGCGCGAGGAACTGGGCCTCGAATTTTTCCAACTCGACGACGGCTATCAGGTGCAAATCGGCGATTGGCTGATACCCAACGAGAAGTTCCCTTCGGGCCTGCAGGCGATGGCGGAGACGATCGCCGCAGCCGGTTTCACGCCGGGTATCTGGACCGCGCCGTTTCTGGCGCACGCCAAAAGCCGTGTGGCGCTGGAACATCCCGACTGGCTGCTGCGCGACGAACGCGGCAAGGCGCTGCGCGGTTCGTACAATCCGCTGTGGGACAAGCTGCGGGGCATGAAGATTCTCGACCCGACCCACCCGGGCGTGCTGGCCTACCTCGAAGAGGTGTTCACCACGCTCAAGGCGATGGGCTGGAAGTTTTTCAAGATCGATTTTCTCTACGCCGCCGCCTTCCATGCGCGCCGGCACGATCCGCTGACCACGCGGGCCGGCGCTCTGCGGCGCGGACTGGAGACGATCCGCCGCGCGATCGGCGACGATGCGACGCTGCTGGGCTGCGGCTGTCCGCTCGGACCGGCGGTGGGGATCGTCGACGCGATGCGCATCGGTCCGGACGTCACGCCGCGCTGGACCAACCCGCTGCGTTGGCTCAATCGCGACCATCATTGCCTCGCAACCGTGCACGCGCTGCGCAACACGACTCATCGTCAGTTCATGCACGAGCGCTTGTGGTGCAACGATCCCGACTGCCTGCTGGTGCGCCAGAACAAAAACAAAATGACGCTCGATGAAATCCGCACCTTCACGTCGCTGGCTGCGCTGACCGGCGGGATGATGCTGATCAGCGACGACATGACGCAGCTCGCCTCCGAACGCCTCGACGTCCTGCGCACCGTGCTGGCCAATCGCGGGCGCAACATGCGCGTGCTCGATCCCGACGCGGGCGAATATCCGACGACCATGCTGGCCGAAACCGATGACGGCTATCTGCTGCTGGTCATCAACCACGAGAAGGAAGAAAGCGGCTCGATTTTCGATCTCAAGCAGATTCTCGGCCTGGCGAAACTCGCACGTGTCGCCGACCTGCGCGATGTGTGGCAAAACAGCGTCCTGCACGAACACGACGGCCTGGTGCGACTCGGGGCGATTCCGCCGCACGGATGCCGCCTGGTGCGCATTCGCCTGCGGGAGAGCGGCAATGCCTGATTTCGACGATTATCGACCGTACACGCCGCGTCAAGACAACATGGCGCGCAACATCTTCATCGTCACGGTCATCGCCATCGCCGTTTTGTCGTTGGTCTTCGTATTGACCTCGGGCGAGGATGAATCGCCGACCGTCGAAGAAACGCCCGCGATCGCGCCCGAGGAGCTTTCACCGACGCCCGAACCGACGCCGGAACCGACACCCGAACCCACACCCGAACCGACGCCGACGCCCGAACCGAATTTCGCCACCAGCGGCAACCTGCACGCGGTGGCCTTTCGCGTGGCGGGCACCCTGGCCGGTTCGTTGCGGGACGCACTGCCCGGCGAGGAAAGCAACCTGGCGACGATCCTCGGCGAACGGTTGGAAAGCGTGCTGCAATGGAAGGTGGATCCGCGCCGTGACTTGCGCAAAGGCGACGAAGCAAAGATCGTCTACAATCCGCAGGCGCGTAGCGAGCGCGTCCCGTTGTACGGGTTCTGGTACAAGAGCCGGAAGACCGGTAAAGAATATTTCTACATCTATTTCCCGGATAAAACGGCCGGCGACGCGGCTTTCTTCGACGAACAGGGGCTGGGCATTTCCGGGCGGATCGAGCGCCCCCCTCTGTCTGAGGACGCGCTGGCATCGGCAAACATCCGCCCCCTGGGGAAAAACGGCGTTTCCTTCAGCGTACCGCGCGGCACGACGGTCATTGCGCCCTTCCCCGCCCGCGTCACCCGCCTGAATTGGGAGATGGACAAACTCGGGCGCAGCGTCGAGGTTCGCTACATCGACAGCGGCGCCTTCGGCCAGTTCTGCAACCTGGAAAACATTAGCGACAAACTCAAGGAAGGTTCGCTGCTGACCACGGGCATGCAGATCGGCGTCTCCGGTTCGTCGGGGCAGACCACCTACCCGCGCCTGCTGTATCGCGTGGAAAAGGAAAACGAAAGCGGCGAACGCATTGCGGTTGATCCCTATGAAATTCACGGTCGCAAACCGCATGAACTGCCCGCGTCCGACCGCGTGCCTTTCCTGGTCGCATTCGCCAAGGTGGTCAAATTGTTCGGTGAAATCACCGTGCCCAAGGTAAACAGCCCGCAGGATTGACTTTTTTTCACGCCTTACTAAACTGCGATAAGTGAGGAACCATCCGCATCGCCCAGGGGTTTAAAGCGTAAATCTGTTTGGAGAACGAAGATGTCCGGACCGAAACTGGCCGCGCTCATATTGGTTATTACATCGTTTATAGCGGCGGCATGGATCGTCGGTTGCAGCGAGCCCACCGTGATCGATGAAATCGATCAGTGCCAAAACAACGAAGCGCCGGTCATCGGCCGCCTGCAATACATCGTCAACGACAAGTTGACCGAGACGCCGCAAATCAAGGAAGGCGACTCGTTCGCCCTGTGGTTGCAGTACGAAGACGACGACTGCAACCTGGGCGGCGGCAATGTGTGGTGGTCGCTGGACGGCGGACAATTCTCCATCGTGGACTCGCTCGCCAAAAGCCTGCCCTGCGACGGCACGGGCAACAACGACGGATTTTTGTACAACGTCGAGTTGGCCGGCCTGAGCGACGGCGAGCACGAATTCCGCATCGGCGTCACCGACATTTGCGACGAGCCGAGCAACAGCATCGTCGGCGCGTTTTCGGTTCTGGGCGACATCCCCGGCGATGACGATGACAACGATGACGACGATGACGACGACACCACGCCGACCGACGACGACGACGACTTCGACGACGGCTTCCTGCAAAACGGCGATTTCGAAGACGGCAGCGACAACTGGAATGAAAATCCGGCCGGCATCGTCAAGAACAAGGTGGCGCTGCCCTACTATCCGCCGCCCCTGCCGTCGGGCAATTACGCCGCGCTACTGACGGAAAACCTAGCCGACACGGTCACGCTGAAACAGCAGGCGGTGGTGCCGGCGAACACGGCGACGATCACGGTCAACTTCAAGATGCTGATGATCTCCGGCGAAGCCGACACCGGCGACGATACGTTCTACGTGGCGCTGGCCGACAGCAATGACAACGTGCTGACGACCTTCTTCACCTTCACCGACCAGGATCAGTGGAACGGCTGGAAAACGCGCACGGCGCAATTCGACGTGAACGGATCGCAGGACCTCAAGCCGGTCAAGATCGTCTTCCGCCTCAACGCCGACGGCGACAACAACATCACCTACGTGATCATCGACAACGTGTCGCTGACGCGCGACTGATCGAAGACAAAACCGACTCGCGCCTCGTCGCTCTTCGCGGCGGGGCGTTACTTTTTAAGTACGAGAAAATCGTGGAGCGCCAACGCGTCCAGGCCGGTGCGCAAAAAACTGCAAACCGCATCGCGCGGCGAGCAGACGATCGGTTCGTCTTTGGCGTTGAAGCTGGTGTTGAGCACGGCGGGTACGCCGGTCAGCGCGGCGAATTCGTCGATCAGCGCCGCATAGCCCGGCTGTCGGTTGCGGTCGACGGTCTGCAAACGGCTGGTGCCGTCCACGTGCGTCACCGCGCCCAGGCGGTCGCGCCACGTCCGGCGCACCGGGAAGGTCAGCAGCATATGCGGCGACGGTCGTCCATCGGTGACGAACAATTCGTCGGCGCGCTCGGCCAGGACGCTCGGGCCGAAGGGACGATACGCCTCGCGATGCTTGACGCGCGCATTCAGCAGATCCTTCATCGCCACCGTGCGCGGATCGGCCAGAATGCTGCGATGGCCCAGCGCCCGCGGTCCGGCCTCCAACGCGCCGGCGAACCGGCCGACGAACTTGCCTTCGGCCAGCAGCCTGGCCGTCGCCCGCGCGATGTTTTCCTCGCGATGATAGGTCAGCCCGGACTCGCGCAACGCCTGCTCGCAATGGGCGTCGGTGTAACGCGGACCGCAGAAAACCGAAGGAGCCTCGTCGCGCCCGCGCGCGCCGAACTCTTCGCGGTCGACCCACATCGCCGCACCGATCGCCGCGCCGGCGTCGTGAGCGGGCGGCGGCACGTACAAGCCGTCGACCAATCCCGAAGCAGCCAGCGCGCCGTTCATCACGCAATTGAGCGCGACGCCGCCGGTGAGCACCAAGTTGCGCGTGCCGAGTTTCGCGGTCATTTCCCCGACAAGGCGCGCCATCGTTTCCTCGGTGACTTTCTGCAGGGCGAAAGCCACGGCGCGGTGGCGGTCGGTCAACTCCTCGTCGGGCCGGCGCGGCGGGCCGAATGTATTGACCCACCGTTCGTCGAACCAGCTACGACGCGCCAGATGATAATCAAAGTAACTCATATCCAGCCGAAACTCGCCGCCGCCCCGGTAATCGACGATCCGCCGCATCGCCGGCAGCGCCGACGCGTCGCCGTAGGGCGCCAGGCCCATCACCTTGCCCTCGTCGAAATTCTGCCGGTAACCGAGCCATTCGGTCGCCGTGCACCACAGCAGGCCGAGGCTGTGCGGGTAGTAAACCCAATGCAGCGGACGGATCGTTTCCCCTTCCAGCAGGGCGACGAGCGTGGTGGCGATTTCGCCGTTGCCGTCGACGACCACGACCAACGCGCGGTCGAAGTCGGTCTGGAGGGCGGCGTGGTGCGCATGGGCGAGGTAATGGTTGACGTAGCGGAACGGACCGACGTAGCCGAAGCGGCGCCGAAATTCGCCGGCGGTGGCGAACATGCTGCGCAGGTTGCCGCCCTGCATGCGGCGCACGTTGGTCCAGGTGGCGGGCAAGCCGCGCAAGGTCTGGCCGAGCCGCCGCGCGAGCCCGACCCACGGACGCCAGTAAAAACCGACGCCGGCCAGATCGCGGGCGGTCAGACCGTGTTCGCGCAAGCACCAGGAAACGGCGCGGTCGGGAAAAGCGGTGGTGTGTTTTTCGCGCCGCAGTCGTTCCTCTTCGACGAACGCGGCCAGCTTGCCGTCGATGATTAAAGCCGCCGCCGTGTCGTGGATGTTGGCGTTGAAGCCCAGAACGGCGCGGCTCATGCGGTTATGCCCGTTTGATGCGCACTTCGCTCGTGCCGCCGGGCACGAGAATGCGCGTGTCGTTCACGTTGACCGGCTTGCCGTCGACCAGCGCCTCGCCGATCGGAAACGGCAGATTCCACTCGATCTTCAGCGGCGCCTGCCGCCACGCGGCGTCGAGGTTGAGCACGACGTCGCCCTCGCGCCCCTCGACGCGGAAGGAGACCACGCCGAAGTGCGTCGGCGCATCGTTGACCTCGAAATGGTTGCCCCACTCGAACCAATCGTAGAGCGGCGCGGGCGTGAGCACGAGACGATCGCCGTCCTCGAACAAAAGCAGATCGCGCAGCATAAGCAACCAATCGGCCGCCGCCCACAGGTGCATGCCGTCGCCCATGCAACCGCCGCCGGTCGCCGGGTGAATCGCCTCGGGCCAAGTGCCCACCGAGGTCGCCTTGCCCAACACGTATTTGATCAACGGCCACGCGCGCGTTTCGCGCCGCAGCAGGTGACAATGGAGATCGGAAGAGCGTCGTGTAGGGAAAGAGTGTAGATCTCGGTGGT
>CALBTQ010000105.1 GCA_937967875.1 uncultured Pseudomonadota bacterium | reverse complement strand
CCACCGAGATCTACACTCTTTCCCTACACGACGCTCTTCCGATCTGTGGTGGTATCCGTACAACGAGAACGTGAACGAGCTGTTCAAAAACGTGGTCGCCCTGCTGGGCAAGGAAGGCGTGGTCGAAAAGACCAAAGCAGCGGCGAAAATGGTCCGCAAGCTGCCCTTCCGGCCGAAGTTGTAAACAGAAAATTCACGTTGATGAAAAGCCCCGTACGCGGGGCATTTTTTTCGTCGATATATCCGTTTTTAGGGCAACGGTTATAATTGATTATCGGACAAAAATGAGTTGTTTTCCCTCAGGGACATTAGTACGATTCGATTTAAGCAACCATGATTAATAGAGAACTCGGCGCGTTGTTGTTATCATTCCCGCGATAATTGCGATTCGTATCGTTTTCACTTTATTTTGCCGAATAGCAAAACGCCGAATTTCGTTCAACTCACAGTGGTCCTTTTGTGACGCAACGATCGCTTGAAACCGGCGTGTCGCCTGCTACGACATGACAACATGGTTCGCAATATGAACAATGAAATAAGGAGAAAAAATGAATTGCTTATTCGGCACAACAAAGAAACGATGGCTGCTCCTTTCTCTCATGTTGGCCTTGCTGATGCCGTTGTTGCTCGGCCTGTACGGCTGCGATGACGATGACGACGACGATAATGACGACGACGATATCGACGACGATATCGGCGACGATGACGATGATGACGACACCGGCGATGACGATGATGACACCGGAGACGACGATACCGGAGACGACGATACCGGAGACGATGATACCGGCGACGACGACACCGGTGATGACGACACCGGAGACGACGACACCGGTGATGACGACACCGTTCCCACATGGACGGAAGATTGGGAAGACGACACCGTCGGCTCTCCACCCGGTGCTCCGTGGGAAACGATTTTCAATTATGGCGCGACCGCGAACATCCTGCAGCTTCCCAAAGACGGCGCAGGAAAGGTTATCGAATTGGTCGACGACTCCGCCGATGCCAACGGGCAGGTAAAAGCCGAACTCGACGATCAGTACATGACCGGTGAATTTGTCGTTGCCTGGGAATGGCTGTGGGAATCCGGCGAAGGCAACGGCTTCCATCTGATGGTCGAGACCGGTCAAGATCCGGCCCAGGTGGACTTTTACGGCAATCACATCGAAGCGTGGGATCAGACCACGGAGGATTGGATCGGTTGCATTGCCTCGGTCGATCTCGATACGTGGTACTCGATGGAGATGTACGTCAACGCGGATCACACCACGTTCGATGTTTACGTTGACGGCGTCCTGGGCGATTGCGACGACCTGGGAATGATCGGAGCTCCGATCACGCCCTTTGGCGTCAAGATGATTATGTACAGCGGCCTTGAAGGCGGTACGGTCCTGGTGGACAACATCGCCGTCTATCCGATGATGTAGCCATTGTGAATCTGCGAAAAGCGCCGGTGTTTGCGGACTCCGGCGTTTTTTATTCGCAACAACGGAACATCGTCCGCGCTTATCGCTTATCGTCTTGTCTATTGTCGCCGGATAGGCTACACCAAATCCCTATGCAGTCACCATCCAAACCATTCGACCTGGCGATCATCGGAGCCGGTCCGGCCGGCGCCTATCTGGCGTACCGGTTGGCGACGGCGGGGGTGAAGGTCGCGCTGTTCGATCCCAAAGCCCCGTGGGAAAAGCCCTGCGGCGGCGGCATTACGCACAAGGCCTGGTCGCGTTTTCCGCTGCTGACCGATCCCGCGCTGGCGCGCAACGAGGTCGATCACAGTCTGCAGATTTCGCCGGGCAATCATTTCTGGGTGGTCAGCGAGGGGCATCCGTTGTACATCGTCGATCGCAAGGACCTTTCCGCGCTGATGCTCGCCAAGGCCGTCGAAGCGGGCGCGGTGCATTATCCCCTCGCGGTGGAGAAGGTCGAAACCTGGGGCTCCAAGCTGCGGCTGGCGACGGCCGACGAGGATTTCTACACGAGCTTCGTGGTCGGCGCCGACGGCGTGCACAGCCTGGTGCGGCGGTATTTTCTCGGCCCGCTGCCGGCCGAGCGCACGCTGACCTCGATCGTCCAGTTCTACGAGGGCGGCCCGGCCGATCCGGTGTTGATGGAAGTGACGCCCTTCCCCGGTTACGTGTGGAGCTTCCCGCGGCAGAAATATTTGTGCGTCGGGGCCGGGGCGATGGAGCGCGGGCACCAGATCAAACCGGCGCTGGAGAGATTCCTCGCGCGCTACTATCCGGGCCGGCGTCCGTACAACACGATGCAGGGCGCGCTGCTGCCGTACATGAAGGACAAGGCAGCGTATCGCGAGCCGCGCATCGGACCCAACTGGGCGTTGATCGGCGATGCGGCCGGCTTCTGCGACACGCTGACCGGCGAGGGAATTTTATATGCGGTCTGGTCGGCGGATTTGCTGGCCGAGGCGTTTCTCGCCGAGCGGCGCGCGCAGTACGATCAGGCGTGGCGCAAGGCCTTTGGCCGCCACCTGCGTTGGGGCGCGTGGGCCGCGAAGTATCTGTACTCGCCGCGCAACATCGACCGCCTGTTCACGCAAATGACCGTTTGTCCGACGTTCCACAGAACGATGATCGACTTCGTGTGGAATCTGCCGTCCTACCCCTGGTTGCTGAGCAAGCTGATGCTCTCGCTGCCGCGCATTTACTGGCAGTGGCGACGCTTCCGGCGCGCCGGCGGCGCGATCGACCGCAAACTGCTGCACCAATTCGAAACGATGGCCGACAAAGTGAAAATGACCTGGCCGTGAGGCTTGTTTTTCCCCGCGTCGCTTGACTTTGCCGAAGCGCCGTAATTATCTTCAAGAAACAAAAAGAAAACGATCTCCCGCCGGAGGACTGATGGATTCGTTCGATCGCGAAAAGCTCGCCGAGCACAACGGCCGCGACGGCAAGAAAACCTACGTCGCCTATGACGGACGCGTCTACGACCTGAGCGACTCGAAGCGCTGGAAGAACGGCAAGCACATGATGCGTCACGAAGCGGGCGCCGATCTGACCGTCGAGTTGAAGGCCGCGCCCCACGGGCCGGAAGTGTTCGAAAAATTTCAGCCGATCGGCGAGTTCCGCGAGGAGGTCGAGGAGCGCGCGTATCCGTGGCCGTTGGGCTGGGTGTACGCGAAGTTTCCGATCGTCAAACGGCACGCGCATCCGGTGGCGGTGCATTTTCCGATCGCCTTTTTCATGGGCGGCTTTCTCTTCGTGCTGCTGTACCTGATCTTGAAAAATCCGGCCTTCGAACAGACTGCGTTTTTCCTGGCGGTGCTGGGCACGGTGACCGCGCCGTTTTCGGTGCTGACCGGTTTTCAGTCGTGGTGGCTCTATTACGACCTGAAACGGACCGGGCCGATTCTGTTTAAAATTTTCGGCGCGCTGGTTCTGATCATCATCGGCGCGGTTTTATCGGTGTGGCATTTCCTGCAACCACAGGTGCTGACCGGCGGCGGCGCGACGACCGTCGCCTTCGTCGCGCTCTACGCCGTCACGCCGGTGCTGGTGATGACGATGGGCTACTTCGGCGGCAGCATGTCGTTTCCCGATTGAGCGCCAAATAAAAATTGGGGAGGTTCACGGGCATGGTGATTATGATTCTGGCGATAACAATGATGGTGTTCGCACTGGTCGCCGTGCTGTTGGCCTATGAAGTGCTCGGCAATCCGAAAGGACCGGATAACAAAAAACAAGTGCTGTGGCTGCATCGCCTGTTCGGCTATTTGTTTGCGCTGCTGTTCGCGTTGCTTTTTTTCGGCATGTTGTCGCGTTATACACACGCCAATACGTTCGGCGTCGCCGCGTGGCTGCATGCTACGTCGGCCCTGGCGGCCGCGGCGTTGCTGGCCGTTAAAATCCTCATCGCCCATCGTTATAAGAAATTCGCCGGCAACCTGTTTTTCCTGGGCACGTTGCTGCTGGTCGTCGCCTTCGTCACCGTCGCGCTGGTCGGCGGCAAGGTACCGGGGATGAACGATGACGATCGCCCGGCGGCCGTGAAAAAAATAACCGCCGCGCCCGCGCCGCCCACCGGCGATTGGCCGGAAAACCTGCCGCCCATCGAACGCACGTTCGTGCAAAAATGCGGCGCGTGTCATCCCATCGGTCCGGTGGTGCAGTCGCTGAGCCGCTACAAAACCGAAGCCGATTGGCTGCCGGTCGTCGCGCGGATGCAGGCGAAAACGACGATCATCTCCGACGCCGACGCCCGGGAGATCGCCGCCTACCTGGGGCAAATCGCCGGTCAGTAGTCGTTTGACAAATGCCCTCGCCTCTCGTTCACTATTTGCAGACATCCGAGAAAGGCAGCGATATGCGCACGTATGGTGATATGGCCAGGAAATTCATCGAGGCGATCGGTTTGAAAAACGTCCCCATCGGCGTTTATTACGCCGACGAAAAACCGGCCGGAGCGCTGAGCCACAAGGGCGTGGGGCGCGGCATGTGCGTCGTGGGATTGATCTACCAGGCGTCCCAGGGCAAGAGCGCGGCCTTCGACGCGCAAAGCTACGGCTGCCCGGGCGCCGGACGTTATCTGGGTTTCAACTTTCAGACGATGCCGCATTTCGCCGAGTTTCTTTCCTGCGGCATCGAGGGCGTGGTGGAAGGCGAGCGCTACATCAAAACGCCGGCTCTGGCGCGGGTGAAAATCGGCCGCCAACCGCTGCGCGAAGCGCCCGCGCGTTATTGCTGCTTCGTGCCGCTGACCGAGTTGCCCGAGGGCATCGAGCCGGAACTGGTGATTTTCTTTGCGCCGCCGGATCATCTTTCCGCGCTGGTGATTCTGGCCGACTTCGGCAACGAACTCGAAGACAGCAACGTGATCATCCGCTTCGCCGCCGGTTGCGGTCAGGTCGTGGCCGAGCCGTTGGTCGAAGCCGCCGCCGAGCGCCAGCGCGCCATTCTGGGGATGTTCGACGTTTCCGCGCGGCCCCATGTGCCGGCCAATCTACTGACCCTGACCGTGCCCACGCGCATGTTCGCCGAGATGGCCGGAGACATCGACGAAAGCTTCCTGGGCACCGAATCGTGGCAAAAGGTGCGCCGGCGGCACGAATAACCCTTGTTGATTGCGGGCGACGGACCGATACATATTTAAACGGTAAAAATTTAGGCAATTATCCAGAGAGTCATGAGCGACTACAAAGACAAAGCCGAAACGATGTACCGTGGCGCGGCAATGCTCGACTTGCTGCGCACCGCCTGCGACGAACGCACCCAGGCGGTGATTTGTTCGGGCGACGTCGAAACCGATCTGGTCGTCAACTTCGTGCACGTGTTCACCACCGAATTGCTGCTGGCCGGCTTCAAGGACACGCCCGATTGGCGGGCCGTGCCCGAACAGGCGGCGATGAACATCTGCTTCACGCTGTCGCGGCAGCAGGGTT
>CALBTQ010000104.1 GCA_937967875.1 uncultured Pseudomonadota bacterium | reverse complement strand
GATCGTATTCGGTGACTGGAGTTCAGACGTGTGCTCTTCCGATCTCCGCTGGGCGTGGATCAGTTCCCCGAAGGCTGCCACGGCAAAGGCCGCGCCTGCGATGCGGCCTGCCAGGCCAACAACGGACGCGGCAACAAGCCGGGCGTCTGCCCCAACTGCAGCATCCTGCTGGTGCGCGTCGGCGAAGCGATCATGACCGAATTCAACATCATGACCGCCGGTGTCGAATACGCGAAATCCCTGGGCGCGGACGTCATCGAAGTGGCGATGGGCGTGTCCAACTATTCGAGCGAATCCGAGCAGGTGTTCATCGACGCCTACGAAGACGGCATCTTCACCGTCGCGGCGTCGGGTGACGAACTGGGCTTCCATCACATCTGGCCGGCCGCCGGCGAGGACGTGTACAACCTGACCGCGATCATGCCCCTGCCCCCGGTGGAATTGTTCGGCCCGATCGACCTGTCGATCCTCGCCTTCGTGCAAAGCTACTGCACCAACTTCGGCGCGCACATCGAATCGACCGGCGTCACCGGCGCCTGCACATCCGAGGCTACGGCGAACATGGCCGGCATCGCGGGCCTGCTTCAATCCTGGGCGAAAAAGCAAGGCCTGACGCTCACGCCCGGCGAGATTCGTCAACTGTTGAACATGACCGCCGACGATATCAAAGCCAACTGCTTCGCCTTCAACATGCAGGGCTGCAAAGTCGGCTGGGAGCAGAATTTCGGTTACGGCCGCGTGAACGCCGATAAGGCGCTCAAGTCGATCGGCGATCCGTACTTCGATCTTCCCGAGCGCATTCCGCCCGAGGTGCGCATCACCTCGCCGCGCTGGTGGGCGACGATCAATCCGTCCGATACCTCGTCCTTCGACATTGAAGGCTATATTTACGCGCGCGGGCGTCCTTATGAATACGAGGTGCAGATAGGCTTCGGCGTCGAACCGCGCGATCGCGATTTCATCGTCGTCGATGACGGCAGCGGCGCCGCGCCGACCGAGGGCGTGCTGGCTACGATCCATCCGTACGATTACATCGATGACGAATGGCTGCGTCGGCGACCGCTCGACTCGAACGACTTCACCGTGACCATCCGCGTACAGGCGTGGTGGTCGCCCAACAAAGACGAGGAAGTGCTCGGCGAGTACCGCAAGGCGATCGCCTGGCACATCGACGATCATCCGAGCACCGGCCTGGTGACCGGCTTCCCGCAGGAGATCGGCGCGTCCGGCGAATCCAGCGTCGTGCTTTACGATATGGACGGCGACGTCGACGGCGCGCTGGAAATCATCTTCGCCACGGCGCATCCGACCATCGAGATGTACAAGCGCAACGCCGACACCGGCGCATACGAACCGGCGCCGGGCTTCCCGGTCGACCTGCCGCAAAACCGCGACTATCGCGACGCGGTCATCGGCTCGGTGGCCGTCGGGCCGTTGTTCGGCGACGGCGTGCCCTACATCGTCACCGCCACCAACCACGGCTTGGTGTACGCGGTGCACGCCGACGGCAACAACCACGCGGGCGGACCCTTCGTGGCCGGTTTCCCGGTTTCGGCCGACGAACCCGACAACACGACCGCCTTATCGTTCGCGCACGGCAACGCGTTCTTGAGCAGCCCGGTGCTGGCCGACCTCGACCTGGACGGCATGCTGGAAATCATCGCCGCTTCTTACGATCAGCAAGGCTATGCCTGGAAAGTAACCGACGAGGACAACGACGGCGAAGCCGATCGCCTGCCCGGCTGGCCGGTGCCGCTGAACTCCAAGCCCGAGTTCGGTCTGGTCGGTCCGGAGAAAATCTGCGAAACCGACATGCCCGCGCAGGTGTTGGGCACGCCGGTCGTGGCGATTCTCGACCCGGATCATCCCGACGCCGACATCTCCGCGCACCCGGCGGTGATCATTCCTTCGACCGAAACGTGCAACGAAAGCATGATCCCCACCGGCCGCGTGTATGCGATTTACTGGAACGGTCTGGAAAACGAAGACGGTCCGTTCCTGCCCGATTGGCCGGCCAAAACGTTGGCTCCGGCGGGCGACTCGTTGCCCATTCCGCCGCTGACGATCGGCTCCACATCCAGCCCGGCGGCGGCCTATTACCAGGGCGAATTGCTGGTCGGCGTAGGCACGTTCTTCTGGTTCCCGCAAATGATTCACTGGGCCAACAACAAGGTCGAGATGGAAACGCTCGGCTCCGGCGTGAACCTGGGCGTGAGCGCCAACGGCACCTTCGGCAAATTCGAGGACAACGACGACCTGTGGTACTTCTTCCCCACCGCCGGCTTCCTCAACGCCACCGAGGGCAACTTCTATCTGGAATCGTTCAACGTCGTCGGTTGGCGCCTGGGCGACGCCGCGTTCGATTACCGCAAGCACTTCGAGGATATCAACTTCTTCGTCAATCCGGTTCTCGCCGACCTCAACAGCGACGGCAGACAGGAGATGATCTCCGGCTCCGGCGGCTACGTCATTCACGCCGCCGATGTCGACTTGGCCGAGCCGGATGGCTGGCCGAAATTCACGCAGAACTGGTCGACCTCCAGCCCCGCCGTCGGCGACATGGACGGCGACGGGAAAGTCGAAGTCGTGCAAATGACCCACGAGGGCAACCTTTTCGCTTGGGAAACCCTCGGTCACGCCTGCAACGACGACAAGCTCAGCGGCGAATGGCCGCGTTTCCATCACGACAACTACAACAGCGGCATGTACGGCAACGACTCGCTGCCGCCGCGCCTGGTGCGCGACCTCGCCGTGTACTTCACCGACAATCCCGACGTGTTCGAAGTCCGCTTCACCGCCCCCGGCGATGACTGGGATTGCGGCAAAGCCTCGCTGTACGAGATCCGCTACACCACCGACGCCGGCGACGATCTGCGCGACGCCGACACCTGGTACGCGGCCACGACGGTCGCCGCGCCCGAACCGCTGATGGGCGGCGAAGAGGTCGTCGCCACGATCGAAGCGCCGGGAGCCGTTTCCTTCGCCATGCGCGCCTACGACGACCAGGGAATGATTTCGCCGATCTCCAACGCCGCCGCGCCCACCGAAGCGCCGCCGGCCGACGACGACACCGTCGATGATGACACGACCGACGACGATACGGCGGACGACGATGACGACGATTCCGCGCACGGCGACGATGACGACGATGACGATGACGGCTGCGGTTGCTGAGCCGTTGAGCATTCGCTGATCGCGACGCCCTTCGCCCCCGCGGCGGAGGGCGTTTTTCTTTGCCGCGGTTGAGCTTTGCCGCCGAACCCGTTATAGTTCTTACGCGAACAAACATCCTCGAACCATCCACCGAAAATCGGGAGACCATTCATGCGGATATTGGGATGCGTTTGCGTGCTGTTGATCCTGTTGAGCGCGCCGGTTCTGGCCGACGAAGAAGTGAACGGCTACATGCACGAGGTGGACGGTCAGCGCGTCTTGCACGTGTGGGGCTCGCATTACGAAATGGGTTACGCGCAGGGCGTGCTGCTGGGCGGCGAAGTCATGGACTTGATGCACGAGTACATTCTCGCGCTGCTGCCGCCGTCGCTGTACAACCTGCTGCACCCGATCGTTTCGCTCTTGAGATCGGAAGAGCGTCGTGTAGGGAAAGAGTGTAGGTCTCGGTGGTCGCC
>CALBTQ010000103.1 GCA_937967875.1 uncultured Pseudomonadota bacterium | reverse complement strand
ATGACATCACGCCTGATGATGACGACGACACCGAAGGCGACGATGATGACGATGACTCGGGCGGCTGTGGCTGCTAAGCGGTAACCGGCGCGTCGAGTTCATCATTACGTGCGAGTTATTTCCTTCGTGAGGACGCCCATCGGGTGAAATCATCCTCACCATCGACGGAACGTCCGATTTCCCGGGCGTTCCGTCGAGTTTTTAATGCGAAAAGTGATTTCTTTCTTCTGATGCGTTTTTATCGTATGCTTAATCCAACCGCTCAACTGAAAACTGAAAAAGGAACTTAATGATGAAATACGGCGCTTTGATCATGATAACCGTGGCGATTTTCATGTCGGCCTGGATCATTTCCTGCGGTGAAGGCGACGGCATCGACCTCGACGACATGTCGGGTCAGGGGACCTTGCCGCTGCTGCCGATCGACCTGCCGATCTACCCGACCGACGTGACGCTCGACGGCCTGGTCGATTTCGTCGAGGACGAGCTGGACGACCTGGGCATGAGCTGGCTTTTCGACAACGACGACATCATGGATTTCATGGACGACGTCGAGGATAAGCTGCGCGACGCTTCCTTGGAAATCCTGCAGCCCGGCGTGCTCTCGGTGGCCATCGACAACCAGATCACCGAAACGATCCGCGATTACGTGACCGTCACCCGCGTGGGCGTGAACTTCTCGTTCACCAACGACACCGACAAATGGGTCGACGTGCCCGTCGAGTTCCAACTCTTTTTGGGCGACGGCGATCTGGCCGAGGATTGGGACGAAGCGGTGATGATTCCCTTCGCCGATCCGCGCGTGGACGAGGACGGTGTGTTCATCGTCAAGCCGGGCGAAACGATCGACCTGTCGATCGAAAACGTGCCGCACTTGGTCGAAGCGCTCAACGAATCGGCCTCGATCGGCATCGGCTACAAGGCGCTTTATCGCATGGCCGACGTCAACAACGACGCCGACCCGGTCGAAGCGATGCAGGAATTCGGCCTGTGCCTGGTCGAGGGCCTGATCGCCGGCACGACCAAAAATTGCCCCGATGTCGAGGAACTGCTCGGCTGGCACCTGACCATGAAAAAATTCGAGTTGGTCATCGAGGCCGAAGCCGACCTGGAGATTCCGGAGATTCCCGGCTGCGACGAATTCGCCGACGAATACGATCTGGATCTGCTGGCCGACGCGTGCCCGTGATCGCGTCATAACTCGCAAAAATGGGGGAGAAAACCATGAAAACGACTTTGCGTCTGATCGCCGTGCTGTTGGTGCTGACCACCTTCAGCCTGTTCACCGCCTCGTGCATGGGCAGCTTCGCGCTGACCTACAAGCTGTACAACTGGAACAAAAACCTGAGCAACAAGTGGATCGCCAGCCTGGTGTTGGCCATCTTCGTCATCCTGCCGGTGTACGGCATCGCCGCGCTGGTCGACTGGGTCGTGCTCAACGTCATCGAGTTTTACAGCGGCAATAATCCGGTGGCGGCGGGCGATAGCGCGACGGTCGTGACGCAGCTCGACGGCAAGGACGCGACGCTGACCTTCCACGCCGGCGAAGGCGTCAACTTCGACATCACCGCCCCGGCCGCCGACGGCACGATCAAAACCATGACCGTGCGCACCAAGGGCGACAAGGTGTTCGCGCAGGTCGAGCAGGCCGGCAAACAGGCGAGCCTGATCGCCGCGCCGACCGAGGACGGCGGGTTGAATCTGTACCGCGACGGCGTGCGCACGCACGTCGATGCGCAGGACGTCGCCGAGACGGTGGCGGAGTATCCCGTCGCCGAAAACTTGCTGCTGCAAACCGTGGCGCCGTAAACGAGCGTCCAAAAAATAAGGATTATATCGATGGAAGAACTGACTTGGCTCGCCCAGGGTAAAGCCTGGTTGATGGAAAAAGGTCCCGGATTTCTTGTCGATCTGGCCGTGTTCATTCTCATCATCATCGTCGGCGCCATCGCCATCAAGATCACGCGCAAGGCGCTGAAGATGGTGCTGCACAAAAGCAAGCGCATCAACGAAACGCTGGAGAAATTCCTGGTCAACGTCACCGGCAAGGTGCTGTGGGTCGTCTTGCTGATGATCGCTCTGCCGCGCCTGGGCATCGACGTGGCCCCGTTGATCGCCGGTCTGGGCGTCACCGGCTTCATCGTCGGCTTCGCCTTCCAGGAATCGCTGGGCAACCTCGCGTCGGGGATGATGATCGTCCTCAATCAGCCGTTCAAGCTCGGCGATTTCGTCGACGCCGGCGGCCACCAGGGCGTGATCGGCGAGATCAACATGATGGCCACCACGATGGTCACGCCGGACAACAAGAAGATCGTGCTGCCCAACCGGGGCGTCTGGGGCAACCCGATCGTCAATTACTCCGCGGTCGAGACGCGCCGCGTCGACCTGAGCGTGGGCGTCGCGTACAGCTCGCAGATCGGCAAGGCACGCGACGTGATCGCCGACGCGCTCAAGGCCACGCCCGGCGTGCTGAGCGACCCGGCCCCGCAGATCGAGCTGAACGCCATGGCCGACTCGTCGCTCAACCTGGTCGTGCGCCCCTGGTGTAAAAGCGCCGACTACTGGAACGTCTTCTTCGCCGCCAATCAGGCGATCAAAGAAGCGCTCGACGCCGCGGGCATCGAGATCCCCTTCCCGCAGGTCGACGTGCACCAACGCCAGGGATAATCGCCGGACCTATGTTTGAAAAATCGGGGACATGATTCCTTCGTGCCCCCGTTTTTCATGGATAATCCCTTGCTGTCGTTGTGTGGAGCCTCGACCGGCGCTGACGCGCATGGGGGCTTTCTTTGTCATTTCCACGAAGGCGGATATCCAGGATTGGAATTGCCTTTCCTGACCTTATCAACGTACCATTGTGGGACAAACGGGACACTTCGGGACACGTTGTCCCACCCGTTTTACTTGCGATTCGCTTTCGATATCATAAGGTTATAAAATTTGGTCGTGGGACACTTGGGAAAAAGTGTCCCACGCGAGTGGTACGAGCGTGCGAGTGCAGAAAAGGAAAACGAAGACAGTTACTTTTCCATCTTGACCTTGAGAGACTGTCGATAAATTCGCCTAGAGGCGACAAATAGCCCCGTCAGAGGTGATAGATTTGTCGCCCGGCGCGTAAGAGACAGTCGATTTTCTCTATGGTAAATTTTTAATTGTGTTTCAGTGCTATATTTAATACACCCAGAGACATGGACAAGCCAAAGCAGAATCGAGTAACTCGTCGGAACAAGCAAGTTCCGCCAACGGACCAGCCTTCTTTGTTTTCCTCGCCCGTGCCGGAGACCAAGGTGCCGGAGCGATGTTCATCGGCGAGACGCCGTTGCGTAAGTCCTACTGCTCAACTCTCAAATGCGCATTTATCGACAGTATCGGGGCGTCAGTTCTGGGTAAGGATTTGCGTTCTGGACGGGCATGAAGCAGATATTTTCCCGAGCGGATTAAAAGGTAAGGGCCGCAACCGACGGATCGGCTGCGGCCCATATTGGGAAATCCGGCGACGACCTACTCTCCCACCAAGTTGCCCTGGCAGTACCATCAGCGCTGGAGGGCTTAACTTCCGAGTTCGGAATGGGATCGGGTGTGACCCCTCCGCTATTGCCACCGGAAACTGAATTTCAAAGTATTTGTTTTGACAATGAATAGCATAAGTAGGGCGCAACGGGATGCGTTAGGGATTATATGAGACGGTCAAGCCTCACGGACGATTAGTACCGGTAAGCTGAACGCGTTGCCGCGCTTACACACCCGGCCTATCAACCTGGTCGTCTTCCAGGGTCCTTCAGTGACCGAAGTCAAGGGATGACTCGTTTTCGAGGGGGCTTCCCGCTTAGATGCTTTCAGCGGTTATCCTGTCCGAACTTGGCTACCCAGCAATGCTCCTGGCGGAACAACTGGCACACCAGCGGTTCGTCCACCCCGGTCCTCTCGTACTAGGGGCAGCTCTCGTCAATCATCCTACACCCACACCAGATAGGGACCGAACTGTCTCACGACGTTCTAAACCCAGCTCACGTACCACTTTAATCGGCGAACAGCCGAACCCTTGGGACCTTCTTCAGCCCCAGG
>CALBTQ010000102.1 GCA_937967875.1 uncultured Pseudomonadota bacterium | reverse complement strand
CAGCGAAATCCAGTTCGTCTTCTTGATCGGCTTGAGAAACAGCGTCCAGCGGTGCCCGCGAATGAACAGCATGCCCAGCACCTGCGCCATAATCACCGCCAGGTAGAGCGGCTTGGCCGAGACGATCGCGTGGCCCATTTGCGAAAAATCGATCTTCGCCGTCACCGCCAACGGCGAAAACGACACCTTGAAAAACGCAATGAACAGGAAAAACGCGGACACGAACAGGCCCAGGAAGAACTTCGGATCCTTCAGGAACCGCGTGCGGCTCATGTCAGCCAATCCTTCGCCGATTGGCCGTGGAACAACTGCCGCGCGTTGTCGATGTCCTTTTTGATCGCCGCCACCAGTTGGTCGGCCGACTGGTACTTACGCTCGTCGCGCAGCCGCCGCAGGAAGTGCACCTCGATGTTCTTGCCGTACAGATCGCCTTCGAAATCCAGAATGTGCGCCTCGATGTGCAACCGGGTCTGGTCGAAGGTCGGGTTGCAGCCCACGTTGATCGCCGCCGGGCAATACTCGCCGTCGGTGACCACCACGCCGCCGTAAATGCCCACGTGCGGCAGCATCGCCGCTTCGTGATCGATGTTCGCGGTCGGAATGCCCAGTTGTCGGCCGCGCCCGTCGCCTTTGATCACCTCGCCGGTCACGTGGAACGGCCGCCCCAGCAGATTCATCACCAGCGCCATTTCGCCCGCGGCGATCAACCGCCGGATGCGGCTGGAGCTGATCGGCCGCCCGTCGATCACCAGCGCCGGCACCTGCTCGACCGAAAAACCGTACTTGCGCCCCAACTGGATCAAATGTTTCGCGTCGCCGTCGCCCCCGCGCCCGAAGCTGAAGTCGTACCCCATGATCAGCGTTTCGACCCGCAGCTTTTCGATCATCACCTCCACCACCCACTGCTCGGCGGTCGTGGCGGCGACTTCCTTGGTGAACTCGACCGTCACCAGGTTCTCCACCCCGTAGCGCGCCAGCAGGTCGGCCCGCTGCTTGTAGGTGTGGATCATCTGCAGGCCCTTGCCCGGATACAACACCTGCACCGGATGCGGCTCGAAGGTGATCACCGTTGCCGGCAGGTCCTCTTTCTTCGCGGCCAGCTTCAGCCGGCGCAGCACCTGCTGATGCCCGCGATGCACGCCGTCGAAATTGCCGATCGTCAACGCCGTGCGCCCAAATTCTCCGCTGCGCATTTCTTCCAGTCGTACGTGCCTCATGCCTCAACCACAATCTTCTTGACCAACGGCTCCTCGGCCGGCGGCTCCGCTTCCATCGTAAAAACGCCCGTCAGGCGCTTCAATCCCGCTTTCAACCTGTCGCGATCGCTCGCCCGCAGCGTGCAGATCGGCTCGCCTTTTTCCACGCGGTCGCCGATGCGCTTGTGCATCGTGATCCCCGCGCCCGGATCGATTTTGTCCTCGGCCCGCTCGCGGCCCGCGCCCAACGACATCGCCGCCCAGCCGATCTCCGCCGTGCGGATCGAATCCAGGTACCCCGCCACCGGCGCGATAAACGGCGCGCTCTGCTGCGCCTCGACCAGCATGTCGGGTGTGTCGACGATCGCCGGATCGCCGTCCTGCGCCTCGATCATCTCGGCGAACTTGGCCAGCGCCGAACCGTCCCGCAGATGCTTGCGCAACGGCTCTTCGCCCGCGCGCGGATCGTCGACCAGCCCGCCCGCGGCCATCATGTGCGCGCCCAGAATGATGCACAGTTCGGTCAGGCGCTCGTCGCCCTCGCCGCGCAGAATTTCGATCACCTCGCGCACTTCGTTGGCGTTGCCGATCTCGACGCCCAGCGGCTGGCTCATGTCCGTCAGCAGCGCGCGCACCGGCTTGTTCATCTGCTGCCCGACGCGCACCAGCGCGTGCGCCAGATCCTCGGCCTCCTCCATCGTGCGCATGAACGCGCCCGAGCCGATTTTCACGTCCAACACCAGCGCGTCGATGCCCTCGGCGAGCTTCTTGGACATGATGCTGGCCACGATCAGCGGAATGCTCGCCACCGTCGCGGTCACGTCGCGCAGCGCGTACCACTTTTTGTCGGCCGGGCACATCTCGCCGGTCTGGCCGATGATCGAACAGCCGACCCGCTCGACGATTTGCGCGTAGCGTTCCAGCGAAATGTTGGTGTTGTAGCCGGGAATGGTTTCCAGCTTGTCCAGCGTGCCGCCGGTGAAGCCCAGGCCGCGGCCGGACACCATCGGCACCTTCACGCCCTCGCAGGCGACCAGCGGGGCCAGAATGAGGCTGACCTTGTCGCCCACGCCGCCGGTCGAATGCTTGTCGACCTTCGGGCCCTCGATGTGCGACAGGTCGAGGATCGTCCCCGACTCCATGAACGCCCGCGTCAGGTAGACGACCTCCGGGCCGCTCATTCCGCGGAAAAATGTCGCCATCAGCAGCGCGGTCACCTGATAATCGGTCACCTCGCCGCGCAAATGCGCCTTGACCAGCCATTCGATTTCGGCCCGGTACAACACGCCGCCATCACGCTTCTTTTCGATAAGATCCACCGCGCGCATGATGTCCAACCCCTCTGTGAGCGATGTAACGTACCGCGCCCATCCCCGC
>CALBTQ010000101.1 GCA_937967875.1 uncultured Pseudomonadota bacterium | reverse complement strand
CCACCGAGATCTACACTCTTTCCCTACACGACGCTCTTCCGATCTAGGGGCGGCCTTTCGTATTGACCCATACCGCAAAATACCCCACAATCGCCGAGCGAAGCGGTACTAAACGTTGAACGACTCGACCGAACAAAGGAAACCTCATGAAGACCATGTTTCGCTTGGTGATTATTCTCATCGCCCTCAGTCTGGCCGGAACGGCGGGAGCGCAGACCTTCGATCCCACGTTGCATCAGAAAGCACAGGATTACACCACCTGGTTGATGCAATGGCACTCGACCGGTCTGGGCGGCGTGTCCGACGTGCTGTTCACCGACGACGCCCGCACCGAACTGCTGCGCACCTGGGGCAGCGGCGACAGCGGCGACTGGACCGGCACCTACCTGGTCAGCCAGGCCATGCGCTATCAGATCACCGGCGAGCAGGAAGCCTATGACGAAGTCGAGCGCATCGCCGAATACATGCTGCTGCTCAAGCACATCACCGGCGATCCGGGCTATCTGGCCCGCTATGCCGCGCCCAACGAAGCTCCGTGGAACGTCGAGAGCCTGGGCAACGACAATTTCTATGAGGGCACCGGCGAATTTGAAGGCTATTTCTGGTTGGGTCACAACGTGCGCGACAAGTACATCACCTGGTTCTGGGCCATGTCCTGGTCGCACGACGTGTTGACCGACGAGGCGCTCAAGGCGCAGATCCGCACCGACATGCTCGAGGTCATCCACACGTTGCACGACAACAACTGGACGATCATCGATCCATGGGGCGCGGTGTACAGCGCCGCGGAGATTTCGCCCGACCTGCGCCTGTCGTTTCTCGCCCAGACGCTGCACGTCACCGGCGACGCGGAAATCGAAGCGATCATGGACGAGGAATTCGAACAGAACCGTATTTACCTCTGGCTGTCGTCCATCGCCTTTTTCAACCTGTACTCGGACTACTACGCGTTCATCAACAATTACTCGAACACGCAACCCATGTGGCGCTATTGGCCCGACCGTCCGCGTTACGAATACCTGTGGCAGGTGTGGAACTTCAACGTGCGCCAGTGGTCCGGAGACGGTCACAACCCCTTCTTCGACGGCGTGTATTACCAGGGCTGTTTGCGCCTGGGCACGTGCGACCAGGACGAACTGGAAGCCATCGAGGCCGACGCCTATCAAAGCCTGATCGAGTTTAACGAAGCGCCCAACTACCAGCGGCAGATGACCTGCACGACCATGGAGATCGACCCCTTCTCGCAGCTGCTGGTCAATCTGCAGGAAACCTTCCCCTGGCTGCACGATCTGTTCGGGCTAAACTTCAGCCTGCGCACCAAGGACGCGCATGAAATCTGGGATCGTTGCTGGTGCTCGGTGATGTGGGAACGCTCGCCCTATCATGTCGAGTGCTCGCAAATCGGCGATAACCTGGCCCACGTCGCCCACGGCGCCGACTACCTGATCGCCTACTGGATGGGCGTTTACTACGGCTTTCTGCCCGGCGGCGGCCCCTACGGCGACGACGACCTGACCAATCCCATCGACGACGATACCGTCGATGACGACACGACCGACGACGATACGACCGACGATGACACCGTCGACGACGACACGACCGACGACGACACGACCGATGACGACACCATCGACGACGACATGGTCGACGACGACACAACGGACGATGATGACACCACTCCAGCCGATGATGACGACGACGACAATGATGATGACAACGATGACGGCTGCGGTTGCTGAGGCTTCCCAAACCTATAACGGATGACTGAAATGAAGAAATTCGCTTTGTTGCTGGTCATGGTTCTTATGCTGGCCGCTCCTTCCTGGGCCGCGCAACGCAGTGTGGCGCAGGTGTACACGCCGACACTCGATTCGTTCCTGGCGCTCGAATCGTTCCCGGTCGGCTTCGAGGAATCCGGTCGCGCCGATTGGTCGCAGATCGTCTGCTCGCCTGCGACGCTGCTGGAGTTAAAGCACTCCGGCTTCGAGGTGGAAGTGCTCATCGACGACCTGGACGCCTGGGTGAAAGAGCGTCGCAAGGATGCGGAAAAAATGGTTGCCGAGCCGACGCCGAGCGACGTGGACCTGGATCATTACCTCACCCACCAGGAAATGGGCATCTTTCTCAACGACCTCGCCGCCGATTATCCGGACCTGATGTCCGTCGAGGTGGTCGGCGAAAGCGTGCTTGGCCGCGACCTCTACCTGGTGAAGATTTCCGATAACGTGGCAACCAACGAGGCGGAGACGGGCATTTTCTATGAAGGGACGATTCACGGCGACGAACTGGCCGGTTACATTTGGGCGCTCAAGGCGATCGAATGGCTGGTCACCAACTACGGCGCCGATGCAACGATCACCGAGATGGTCGACAACAATGAATTTTTCTTCATGCCCTTAAGCAACCCCGACGGCAACGCGGGTTCGTACCCGAGTCGCTACAACGACAACGGCGTGGACCTGAACCGCAACTTCGGTTTCATGTGGAATTCCAACCCGTATTACAACCCGGGCAGCGCGAGATCGGAAGAGCACACGGCTGCACTCCAGTCACCGAATACGATCTCGTATGCC
>CALBTQ010000100.1 GCA_937967875.1 uncultured Pseudomonadota bacterium | reverse complement strand
ATGTTTTCGGTTCCGTAATTGTGGCTGCATACGCTTTTTATTTCCCACGCCCCGGCGGCATTGGTCAGATATTCGATTTGCGAACTGATGACTTTATAGGCGATATGCACCGCGCCATTGCCGTCGATGGCGAGCGACGGCAAGCACGGATACCGCGAGGTATCGTAGATCAATTCCTCGCTCGTCCAGGTTCCCGTCCGATTGGTCGCGTAATAAAGATGCCGTTCATTCACCCACACCACATGCGCCTTGCCCTGTTCATCCAGAGCGAAGGCGTGCGCGAACTTCTCCACGTCCTCGGCGATCCACGTCGATGTCCAGAAACCGGAAGCGTTGGTCAGGTACACGAGCGCGTCATTCCAACTATCGAAATACAAGATGTGCAGCGCCCCGTTCTCGTCGACGGCCAATTTCGGATAATACGCATACTGCGCCAACAATTGCGGCGCAGCCTTGCCGTCATTCCGCAATAGATACAAAAAGCGCGTCTTCACATAGACGATCACCGTTTCGCCCGCCGGAGTGACCGCCATTGCGATGCCGTCGTCGCCGGGCGCGCCGCCTTCCACACGCTCCATGGTCAACTCGCCGCGTTGAATGATCTCCGCATCGGTCTGCCAATCGCCGAGGATGACATCGGGAAAATTGTCGGCGTCGTTGTCGTCGTCGTCATCGTCGGCGGCGTCGTTGTCGTCATCGTCGACATCATCGTCTGAGTGCGCATCATCGTTGCCGGAATCGTCATCGCAGGCGATTAAAGAGAAAAGCAAAATCAAGGCGAGCAGGGACACAGAGATGAACCGTTTGTCCAAAAACATGTTCCCATCTCCTTATTGCCCCCAAGCAATAATTAAATAACAAATTTTCTAAGGTAAAATCCATTGAAAACTATCGCCATCGGCAGAAGATCCCTATCGCCCACCGGGAGATTTTCAGTTTTCTGAAAGAAGGTCTCCGAAAATCTGAAGTTTCGAGCCGATCGGCGTTCGCCGTCGCAGAGGAACTTTATCCATTCTATCGGGCACTTAGCCCGTTTCGACCGCAATTGGCACGTATCATGCTCTACTTCAGGGCGAGCATCCGGATGGATCTTTGAGATAGACCGAGTTTCGTGAACTGCTCCTTGGCGAAACAGGCGCCTGTCCAAAGAAAATGACCTTGTTGGTGATACGGATGTGAAATCCTCCTCGGCGCGGTAATCCTGCCGCGCCGAACTTCTTTGCGTTTCGTTTATAAAAATATTATCGTAATCGCGACCAGCCTTGGAGGGAATGATGAACGATCGGATTTTGTTCACAATCCTATTGGCGGCCTTTGTCGTATCCTTCACCCTGTTCGCCTGCGCCGACGACGATGACGACGACGATAACGACGATGACGTTTCCAATGACGATGACGACAACGACGACAACGACGACGACGATGACACGGCAATCGACGACGACGATTTGACCGTCACGTATCTGGAAGGCGGCATCAGCCGGCAAAGCAACCAGGCGATCGTTTCCTTGTCCGACGGACGAATCACCGTCGCCGGTTCCATGGCCGGCCGGCTCTTTGTGCATCGCTTCGCGCCGGCGGTCGGCTGGACAAGCGAATCGCTGGCGACCTTCGGCAGTGCGCCCGCTTTGCTCGCCGACGCCGACAACGTGCTGCACATGGTCTACGGCGACGATCGCGGTCAACGCGTCAGACATGCGGTGCTCGCCGGCGGAGAATGGAGCCATGAAACGATCGAGGAATCCGTTGGCGGACAAGCGCTGCCGGCGTTCGCCATCGACGCGCAAGGATCGCTCCACGTCGCTTACACGACCGGCGACGGCGGCGCGCTGCACTACGCGACGAACGTCGACGGACAATGGCAAAACGAAACGGTGCTCACCGGCGAAATTCAGCCGGGCACCCTCTCCCTCGCTTTGGATCAAAACAACCGGCCGCTGATCGCCTACATGACCACCTCGACAGACGGAAGCCGGATAACCCTCGCCCGCCGCGAATCGTCCGACTGGACGAATGAGGATGTCAGCAGCCACGGCGGCGCGCACACCATGTCCCTGGCCGTGGACGGCGACAATGTCGTGCATCTGGCCTTCGGCAATTACTACGCGGTATACAAAGACGGCGATTGGCAATTCGACGCGTTCGATCGGGACGTCGACACCGACATCGCTCCGTCACTGCGCCTCGGCAACGACGGAACCGCGCGTATCGCTTATACCGCCACTTACTATGACGCGAACCCCGACGACGACGACGAGAAATACACCGTGATCAACTACGTGCGCTACGCGGAGAAAAACGGCGACGACTGGCAGATCCACACACTGACCGACGAAGCGACAGACGCGATCGGCTTGGCGGCCCTGACGCTCAACGACGACGGCGATCCACTGATCGCCTATTCCGACAACTACCTGCAATACGCCGCCCGCCTCGGCGGCGAATGGTCAAAACATCGATTGGCCGACGCCATGTACGCGGGCGACCATCTCGATATGGACATCGATTCGACCGGCCGGCCGCACGTGATGCACTTCTTCGGGGACGAAGAGTGGGACACCCAACCGCAGGTCCGCTACCTGACCACCGTCGAAGGTCAATGGCAAGGTGAGACGGTCGGCGACGTCGATTTCTACCTGACCTCCGACAAGGAGTCTTCGCTGGTCGTCGACGGGCAGGACCGCGTGCATCTCTTTTTCTCGAACCACGACCTGCTCCACTTGCGGCGCGATGCCGACGATTGGCGGGAGTTTGCCATTTCCAACAGCTACGACGGCACGCGCCCCTCCGCTGTACGCGGACCCGACGGCGCGGTACACCTCGCCTTCGGCGCCAATGGCATTCAATACGGCGTGTTTCGCGACAACACGTGGAGCAATGAAACGGTATTCCCCAATACGCACAAAATGGATTCGCTGGCCGTCGACGTCGACGGTTTCGCACACGTGACCTTCGATCCGGGTATCAATACGCACCTGGCGTATCGCACCAACAAAAGCGGCGACTGGCTCGGCGGCGCCATTTACGAATACGGTCACTGGGCCGAGACAGGCGTGGATTCACAAGGCGGCGTACACGTCGTGTACATCGGCCTCGGCTTGCAGCACGCGACCCTCGTCGACAACGTGCCGCTTACGACCGACATCGATATGGATATCGGCTCCAACACGCTGCCCAGCCTCGCCGTGGACGCCAACGACGCACTGCATGTTTCCTACCCACCGGATGAGTTCGGCACTGAACTGCGTTACGCCGAGAACATGACCGGCGATTGGCGCATCCACCATTATCCGTCGTGGGGGAAGATCGGGAAATACACGGCCATCGCGCTGGACGGTCAAGGCAACACCCTGATCGCCTTCCAGGCCGACGACGCGCTGTGGCTGGCCTGCATTCCGCACGATTCGCTGGACGAATAACGCGCGCCTTCGCGCCTTGCCTCCTCGCGCCGGATGGTCTAGAACCGAACAACACTCAAGCCAAGGCAACGCGTGAAGGAACTGTTTTCCATATTGCGGATCCACATCGTCTCGATCGCCGTCGGCGGCGCGCTGGTTTTCGGCTGGCTGCTGACCGGTCGTTACCTGTGGTGGATCGCGCTGATCGGTGGTTTCGATTGGCTGCTGATCAACCTCGCCAACCGCGTGAGCGATCTGCAGGAAGATCTGGCCAACGCCATCCCCGGCAGCGAGCGCATCGCGCGGCGCAAGACCTTCACCATGATCGCCTGGGCCGCGCTGCTGGTCGGCTCGCTGGCCGTTACCGTGCCGCTGTTCCCCGAACTGACCGGCTGGCGGCTGTTCATGCAGGCGGTCGGGCTGGTCTACAGCTTCCGCATCATCCCCTTTCCCGGCGGACGGCGGCGATTGAAGAACGTCTACCTGCTCAAGAACCTGCTGTCGGGTTTGGGCTTCGTTACCTCGTGTTTCCTTTACCCGCTGGCGCACGCGGGTTTCGCCGCGCAGATCGCCTGGCCGGGGATCGTCGCGTTGATGCTCTACTTCGTGCCCTTCGAGCAGTCGTACGAAATTCTCTACGACCTGCGCGACCTGGACGGCGACCGCCGCGCCGGCGTGCCGACCTACCCGCTGGTGCACGGCGTGGCGACCACGCATAAGATCATCAACGCATTGCTGCTGGCGTCGTTGGCGATCGTGCTGCTCGGTTTCGTGCTGGGTTTCTACGGGGTGAAGGAAACGTTGATGGGTTTCGGGCCGGTGCTGCAATTCCTTCTGTTGCGCCCGATCCTGCGTCGCGGGCCGACGACCGCCGACTGCATCGTCGTCACCTTCCTGGGCACGGCGATGCTGCTGGCCTACCTCGCCTGCACTGCGCTGTGGCTCGCCGCCGGGCTGCCGGAAAACATTTATCTCTAATCAGTCATTTCATGGTATCGCCGATTCGTTTGTGAACTTCCGAACCATCGATATGAGCGGACGGTTGAGACGCCAAAAACAATTGGATATTTTTAGCCATTAACGTACGTGTGCGTTAATGGCTAATATTCATTTCGTCAAGAGGAGGTATGAAGCGAATCTCCCCGGTTCGAAAAATCGTCAAGCGGAGATGCAAGCGCGCCCTTGCGGTGAGCGCCGCGTCGCCCCTACACTGGATACGTTCCCACCGCCTCAAGGAGATTTGCAATGAAGATTATGGTCGTCAACGGCAATCCCAAGGAAGGCGGCTTCATCGCCGGCAGCCTCGATATCGTGGCGGCGCATCTCGCTGAAAACGGCGCGCAGGTCGACCGGCTGAATCTGCGCGAGGCGAACATCGGCGATTGCCGCGGCTGCTTCGCCTGCCTGCGCACCGGTCGGTGCGTGCTGCGCGACGACATGGACGACATCGTCGAACGCATGCGCCGGGCCGACGGTTTCGTCGTCGGCGCGCCGGTGCGCAACGCCAACGTCACCGCGCTGTACAAACGTTTCTACGAGCGCATCTCCTACACGTTGGGCTTCCCGCTGCACCTGGAAGAAAAATACACGCTGGCACTTTCGTGCGTCGGCATGATGGGCGGCAAGAAAATCGCCCGCAACCTGCTGGGCCTGCAGGACATAATCCACACGCGCCTGTCGGGCTTTTTATTCCGCGCGGTGGGCATCCCCGCGAAGATCGAACCGGCTTCGCTGCGCCCGGAGCTGACGCGCGCCGCCGACAAACTTCTGGCCGACATTCGCGCCCAACGGCCGCGCTCGTTCGGCCAACGCGCCGCCTATGCGCTCGACCGCGCGGTCATGCGCAAGTTCGTTTTCGCGCGCAACCCGGAGCAGTACGCGGCGGTCGTCGAATCGTATCGGGAGAAAAACTACCTATAGTCTGAAGCGCGTGGCCAGCGCGTAGGGGATCGACGTGAGGCCGACGTGCAGCCACACGCGCCCGGCGGTCGGTTCGGCGAACAGCAACAACCCCACGAAGATGCCCCCGGCGATCATCCGCACGCCCGCGACATTTAGCGGCATTTGATACGGCCGGCGGCGCAGCGCGACGATCGCGGCGACAACGATGACCGCGACGAACAGCACGAACCAATCGCCGCGCCCCACCCAGCGAAACAGCGCCCACCACGAGCCGACCAGCAACACGTGCAACAACGCCGGCGCGCCGATCAGCAGCAGCCACCGCTGCCGCCCGCGCGTGTTCTCGATGATCAGCGTGGCGGCGAAGCCGAAGAACGCCCAGCCGATCACCCCGATCAGCGGCACGCCCAGGTAGCCCGGCTCGGTCCAACTCCACAGGCCGCAACGCACGGCGGTCACCTCGACCATCGCCGCATCGATGAACACCAGCGCGCCCACCAGCAGCGGCAGCGCGGCTTTGGCGTCGGGCCACAGCGAGCGGATCACGTCGCGGCCCGAGAGAATCACCATCGGCCAGATCGCCGCGACCATCAGCGGCACGCCGCCGACCTTCGGCCACCAGCCGTCGGCGTAACCGTAAAAACCGTAAAGGTAAATCGACGACGCCTCGCCGGCCCAGGCGCTGAGGAAAATCAGCGGCGCCAGCGCCAACGTCTCATAATCGTTGCGCACCTGCACCGCGTAGGCGATGGGCAGGAAGATCAGGCAGACCAACTGAAAGGCGATCACCGGGCGCTCCGTCGAAATGGAAGTCGCGACCTTACGACAACGGACCGAACCGCGCAAGGCGGTCCGGTCCGCTGAGAGGTTGTTCGCGCTAAAACGACCGTACGGTCGATCGACGCTTATTTATCGCCCTTGCGGCGGCGAATGGTGCGCGGGCGCTTGGGCGCGGGCGCCTCTTCCATGTTCATCACGGCCAGGCGGTCGTCGGCGTTGAAGGCGGCCAGCACTTTGCGCTGACGGCGCGGCGCGACTTCCTGGTAGATCTGGGTGGTCACGGCGCTGCTGTGGCCCAGAATGTTCTGCACCTGGCGGATGTCCTTGCCGTTGTTGAGCAGCATGGTCGCCATCGTGTGGCGCAGCGCGTGCGGGGTCAGGCGGCGGCGGATGCCGGCGGCCTTGCGGATGCGCTCGAACAGGTTTTCGATGGCGAAGATCGACAGGCGGCCGCCGAACCGGTTCAGGAACAGCGCGCCCGGATCGCCTTCCATGCCCTTGCGGATTTTCAGATAGTCTTTGAGCGCTTCGATCGTGGAGACGTTGCCCAGCACCAGCATGCGGTCGCGGTTGCCCTTGCCTTTGATGTGCACGGTGCGGCCTTCCAGGTCGATGTCTTCCAGGTTCAGCTCGCTCAGTTCGCCGATGCGCATCGCGGTGGAGAACAGCATTTCGATGATCGCGCGGTCGCGGATCGCGTTTTCATAGTGCAGCTTCACCTTGCGGCCGCAGCCCGGACGCAGTTCTTTTTCCAGCCGCTTCACGTCGTCGCCCACGAATTCCAAGATCGGAAGAGCGTCGTGTAGGGAAAGAGTGTAGAAGTAGGTGGTCGCCGTATC
>CALBTQ010000099.1 GCA_937967875.1 uncultured Pseudomonadota bacterium | reverse complement strand
TTGGCTGTGAAAAGGTTCAACCGGTTGCGCCGGTAAGTGCGACGCCGGTAGCGCAGCCGGCCACGCCGACGCCCATCTTGGCGGATGTGTTTATGGAGTTGATGAAGCTTCGGAAAACCAGCCCGATCGACTTTTCGGCGATGGAGGCGTTGTTTTCGCAGCACCTGGCCGGCTATGTCGCTCAGGCCGATCAGCGATTCGGTATCAAGTTGGCGGAGGAAATTCAACGTGCGTTGACCGAGGCGAAAGCGGGTCAAAATATCTACGGCAACGCCCAAACGATCGAAAAGTTGATCCATTATGCGCACTACCTGCATTTCACCGAAGCCCTGCAAGCGTTGCAAGCGAAAACGGGAGATGAAGCGTCCTGGGCGGAACTGGAAAAGGCCCGGCCCGTCATCCAGGCGACCGTCCTGCGGCGCAGTCAGTGGGTTGGGTTGAACGAAGAATACCAGACGCGGTTCGTCGATCTGTTGAACGACGTCAAAACCGGCAAGGCCGAATCGTTCGATGCGCTCCGTTCGTTGCTGACCAAAGTCTATTTGCTTTCGGTGCTCTACGAGTTGGACGGCTTGGGCCAGGCCCGCGGTCAGGACGCCGATAAAACCGCCGAAAAGATGGCGGAGGCTTCCGCCTATTATCGCTTTGTCGCGAAGGAAACCGCGCAACGTGACGAGGCCGGCCAACAGACCGTCAGTCAACAATTTGCGTTGCCCGCCGAGGAGATGGATCTCGATGCGGTCAAGCACATTCTGGCGCGCGTTTTCGCGCCCGAACTGGCCGACATTCCTCCGGACCGCATCGGTCTGGCGGGCAAGTAAGCCGGGGAAATGAAAACCTGGGCGATCATTTTTATTGTGTTGCTGTCGACGGCATGTGCTTCCTTACCGTCGTACGATGCTTTGCGCTTCGAGGCGATCGGTCCTTTCACCGCGACGCTGTCCTGGACCAGTGAAACGGCCCAAAGGTTTGTGATCGAATACGGTGAAGGCGATTTGCTGGACCGGCAGATTGAAGAGAAGGAAAAAAGTGCTCGCCATCAGATGACGCTCACCGGATTGAAACCGGCCACCCGTTACGGATATCGCCTGCACAAGCACGACCGATTGAAGTATTTCCGCACTGCGCCCGGCAAAGACGGCGTTTTCGATCTGATTGTGTTGTCCGACGACTCGCCCGCTTGCGGCGACCAAGGATTATTCGCCACGGCGCCGCCGGACATCATTGTCAATCTGGCGCCCCGGCAATGCCCGCTGGCCGACAAAGCGTCGTCGGTGTTGATCAAGGAAATGCCGGGCGAAGCGGTGAGCAGATTCAATTACGGACGATACGAAATTCTTCTCGCGGCCGATACGGCTTCGTTGACGCGGGCGCTGGCCGAGCGGCCGCCGACGGCCGAGACGCCCGTGCTGGCGATTTGTTCCGTCATTCCGGAGTACGATGCGCAACGGGATGAAAATGCGCTGTACGTTTCCGGCCGCACCTATCGTTATCGCGACGGTGCGATGAAGCTGACTGAACATCAGACCATGTGGTTGGAAATCGACGCATTCGAGGCGGCCCTGGTGCGCGGAATGGGCCTGGAGCGAACGCGGGATGTGATCATCGCCGCGCCGCCGGAAACGAAAAAGAGCTGCTTGTTCTGCAATCGCCTGCTCGAGGCCGGCCGCTATATGGAAAGCCTCGAATGGTACCGCGCCTTTATCCGCGAAAACGAGGAGCGGCATGCGGTGGAGGACGCCTACTATTCCATCGCCCGCATTCTGGATGAAAAGCTGTTTAACTACCCGCAGGCCATCGCGGCTTACAACGATTTTATGGTGCGCTATCCCGACAGCCGCCGGGTAATTCTCATCAAGTACCGGCTCGCTTACCTGGCGGCGCATGCGGACAACGAATACTTTCCGCTTCGTCGTTTCGAGCAGGCCAAGTCGGCGTTGGTGCGCGATAACGCGCTGCCCACGGTGACCGAAGTGGAAAAACTGGTCGACGCGTTTCCGCAAACGGCGGTGGCCGAAGAGGCGCTTTATTGGCTCGGTCATGTTTTGGAATCGACCGACATTGCGCGGGCGCAAGGGCACTACCAAACACTGATCGATCGTTTTCCGCAAAGCGAAAACGCGGCCATGGCCGCCATCGCCCTGGGGGATATTCGCTACCGCGACAAACAATATCGGCAGGCTGTCGTCGCTTATGAAAAAGCTCTTGCCGTCGTGCCGCCGAGCTTCCATCTATCGGTTCAAGACAAGCTGCGCAAATCCACTCGCAACATTGCCCGGGAATACGTTCGCTATGCCGCCTGGATCGTACTGGGCGCATGGTTGTTGCTGACGATTATCCGGCGCGCGGTTCCGTCCAAACGCGACTGGCTGATTGCTTTCATCATTCTGACCATGTTCGCCTGCGTGGGCGGTCTGTTTTTCTTCTGGACTTACGAACGCACGAACAATCTCTTGCCGCTGGTGGCGGCGATGGCGGGAGGCACCTCCGTTGTGGTGTTGTGGAACCGCGCTCTGGCCGGAAGGATAAAGCGCGGGCGTGTCGTTTTGGTTATGGCGCATGCGCTGACCGTCCCCCCGGCGATGCTGTTTTTGTTGCTGTATCATTTCCATCAATTGTACGTGTTCGGGATGTAGCCGATGGGCCGGGCGACAACGGGAAAGCTTCTGCTGTTTGTGCTGGTCGTTTGTCTTTTGCCGGCGGCTTGCCAACGTCCGTCCGCGCCGTTAAGCGCCGGACGCGTGGCTCCCGATTTTCGCGCCGACGATCTGACCGGTCGCACCGTCTATCTCAACGCCGAACTTAAAAGACCGGTGGTGCTTACGTTCTTCGCGACCTGGTGCGCGCCTTGCCGCGACGAAATGCCGCTGTTGAGCGAGGTGCAGCAACGCTTCTCCGGCCGCGTTACCGTGTTGTGCGTGGTCGTCGACCCGGAAAACGCCGAGCGTGTGCGGTCTATGGCCGCGGGGCTCGCCACGCCGTATCCGTTTCTGCTCGATGAAGGGCAGGGCATCATGAAGGCCTACGGTGTGCAGGCGCTGCCGGCCACGTTTGTCATCGGCGTCGACGGTCGTATTCATTCTTCCTACCTGGTTTTCGGCGAAGATGAAAAGGCGGCATTGACCGAACTGCTGACGCGACTTACGGATGATTAATGAAACGCCTGCTGCCGATTCTGTTTTTCGTGTTTTTTGCCGGTGCGGCTCGCGCCGAGTTGCAATTCGGTCCTTACCTGCAGGCGACGGCCCCCGATGTCATGCTCGTATGTGCTTACCTGGAAGCGCAGGATCGCTATACCGTACAGTTGCGTCATAAAGAAAGCCGATCGCGCGAGATGTCGTCGGTGGCCGACGAACAGCCCGTGTGCCTCGCGTTTGATGGCTTGCAGCCCGACGTGCAATACGAATACGCGATCTCGGTGAACGGACAAACGCTCACTCCCGAACCGTGGCCGAGCTTCATCACCGCTTCGAGCCGTCGCACGACCCTGGTGGTCTACGGTGATACGCGCAGCGGCGACGACAGTTTCGATCTGGCTCATCGCGAAGTGGTGCAATCGTTGCGCGAGTCGGTGGTGCCCGATGCGATCGTCCACACGGGCGACTTCATCGAGAAGGGCGACGATCTTTCCTTGTGGGCCAATTTTTTTCATCTGGAACAAAGCGTGCTGGCCACCGCACCGTTGTATCCGGCCATCGGACAGAGCGATCAGCCCGACGCGCTGATGCGTCGCCTGTTCCCGTTGTTGCGCGGAGACGGATGGTACAGTTTCGATCGCGGCAATGCGCATGTGGCCGTGCTCGATGTGTGGGAATCGTCGTCGCAACCGGAAGCGCAAACCGCTCCGGATGGAGCGCAGGCGCAGTGGTTGCGACGCGATTTAGCGCAGGCGAGGGCGAACGGTAGCCGCTATTTGTTCGTGGTGATGCACGAGCCGGTCTATGAAGTCACCGGTAAAATCCCCGCCGCGATTCGTCGTACTTTCCAGCCGATTTTCGAAGCGTTTCAGGTGAATGCCGTTTTTTCCGGTGCACATTTCTTTTCGCATAAGGTGGAAAACGGCGTGCACTATTTCACCAACGGCGGCGGCGGGGCGGCGCTCAATATAGAAAAGCCGCAGGAAGGGATCTTTCGCTATTACAACGCGATCCATCATTTTCTGTTGATCGAGGCCGACGATTACGGAGCAAGCGTACGGGCGATCAACTCGTTCGGAGAAAGTTTTTACGAGGTTTCGCTGACCGAAACGGCCACGCGTCTGGATGAAGCGAAGGCCGCGACCTTCATCCGCAGTTATGCCCATGGTCCGCAAACGGCATCGGTGACCGTCTTTTTCGCCTCCCACTGCGATGAATGCAACGAGTTGGAGGAACTGTTGCCGGCGATGGCCGCGGAGTTGAAATGCACCATTCTGGCCACGTATCGTTCGGTGGACGATGCGCAAAACCAAGCCATGTTGGCGGATTTGACCGAGCGCGACGGTCCGACGCCGATTGTCGCGATCGGCAATCAGGTCCTGGTCGGTATGGATGAGGTGGAAAAACAATTGGCGGAAGCGATCGTTCAGGCGGCAACGGTTACCGGAACAAAAAGAAGAATATGGATACAGTGGACAATCGGCGGCGGGGCATTGATCGCCGGATTGTTATTGCTGCTGTTTGTTTACCATCTTCGCCGCGCAAAGGATGTCTAATTCAACGCGTTGGCGACCTGCCGTTTTATTTGCGCAATGTTGAACGGCTTTTGCAGAAAACCGTGTACTTGGTCCGAATCCACGCCTTCCAGCATTTCGGGCAAATAACCGCTGGTGACGATAATCCGGCCCCGCGGGACGATGGTTCCCACCCGATTGATCATTTCGCTGCCGGTAATGTCGGGCAAGTTGTAGTCGATAATGATCAAGTCGATGTAATCGTTCATTTGCTCTAGGAGCAATACCGCTGCCGCTCCTGTTGCCGCAGTGGCGGTGAGGTAACCCGAACGGTTGAGGATGCAACAGATTAGGTCCGAAATGGTCTTCTCATCCTCAATGACCAAAATGGTGCGTTTCCCGGCCGACATCCTGACCCTCCTTCCCTTGGGTCGAAGTCTCACCTGCAATCCGAGTGCATATAGAAATTGAAGTCGTCGCTCAATCCGATCGAGATAATCGTCAGGTCTATTCACCTTCGATTATTTTATTCATCGGATTTTTTTCTGGCTTTCTATACCGGAATCAGATGGCCCCAAAAGATTATTCATTTGGATGTAGTGTGTTGTCTTATACTCCGAAAATCTTTTCGATTTTTTCTTTCAACACTTCCGCTTTGAACGGCTTAACGACATAATTGCTCACGCCGGCTTGTACTGCAGCGATAATACTCTCTTTTTCAGCCTCAGCGGTGACCATCAGGAACGGCATGTTTTTCCAGCCAGATCGGAAGAGCGTCGGGTAGGGAAAGAGTGTAGATCTCGGTGGTCG
>CALBTQ010000098.1 GCA_937967875.1 uncultured Pseudomonadota bacterium | reverse complement strand
CCACCGAGATCTACACTCTTTCCCTACACGACGCTCTTCCGATCTTGATGCGCAAACCCGGCAAGGCGGTCGATCATGCGTAAGCGGTGGGCAGACCTCGGGCCCTCGTTGCGCGCCGGCGCCGGGCGGCTGGGCGAACTGATCGTCGAGGAATTGCGCTTTTTGCGCACGCAGCCGCTGGTGCTGTTCATCGCGCTGCTGCTGCCGGTGTTTTACCCGCCGGTGATTTCGACGATCTACTACCGCGACCAGGCGCAGGAGCGTCCGGCGCTGCTGATCGATGCGGACAACTCCGAGCTTTCGCGCAAGCTGACCTCGATGCTCGAAGCGACCCAGGGCCTGCAACTGGTCAAGCGGCTCGGCTCGCTCGATGACGGCTACGAGGCGATCAAGCGCCGCGAGGCCGAACTGCTGCTGTTCATCCCGCCCGACTTTTCCACGCGCATCAAACAGGGGCAAACCACCGACGTTAAAATGTGGATGAACGCCTCGAACATGTACGCCTATTCGCTGTCGTACCCGGCGGTGCTCGGCGCGGTGACCACGCTCAACGCGATGATCGGCGTGTCGTTCTTCTACACCCAGGGCATGCCCACCGCGCTGGCCAAACAGCGGGTGATGCCCATCAACCAGGATCTGCGCTACGCCTATCACCCGACGGCGAGCTACGGCAACTTCTTCGTCACCGGCGTCTGGGTGATCGTCATGCAGCAGTTGATGCTGATCGTCTTCGGCTTCGCGATCGGCACACGCAAGGAAGTCGGGCAATACGACTACGCGCATAAACGCCCCTTCGCTTACCTGGTCGGGAAGTTCGTCGCGCAGAGCATCTTCTTCTTGCTGGCGATGATCATGATCCTGTTCGTCATTCAGCCGGCGTTCCACTGGACGTTTCGCGGCGCGTTGGCGGCGTTGTTGTTGCTGATCGCCTTCATGATCGCCTGGATGCCCGTGGTGGTGGTCATCGGCCATTTCTGCCGCGACCGCTGGACGCCCTTCCAGGTGCTGATGTTCTTTTCCACGCCGGCGCTGATGTTCTCGGGCTTCGCCTGGCCGCTGGACAAAATGCCGCTGTTCGTGCAGGCGATCGCCGCGCTGTTCCCGGCTACGCCGACGCTGCTGGGCATCCGCCTCGCGCAGATGAAAACCGCGTCTTTCGCGCCGCTGTTGCCCTACTGCGGCTGGCTGGCGCTGCAGTTCGTCGTCTACTTCGCGCTGGCGGTGGCGATCGTCCGCCGCAGCGGTCCAAAGCCCTATCCGCACGAAAAGCCGACCGTCTAGCTTGCGTCCGTCGGCGGCGTTGCCGTACACTCGCACCGATTCAACTTCGCCGAAAGAAGGCCGCCGCCCATGCTGACCAAACGCCTTTCCGCTTTCGTCGTCGACCATCCCTGGTGGGTGATCGTGATCATCTTTGCGTTGACCGGCCTGTTCGGCTCGCGCCTGGGCCTGTTGACGGTGCAAACCGAACTCGAGCATTTCTTCCTCGAAGGCGATCCGTCCATCGAGTTTTACCATCGCTACCTCGACCGCTTCGACACCGACGAGTTTTTCCTGCTGGCGATCAAAACCGGCGACGCCTTCAGCGACGACAGCCTCGCGCTGGTGCGCAGGTTGACCGATCGCCTGGCGCAGGTAAACCACGTCAAGCAGGTCATGAGCCTGACCAACATCACCGACATCGTGCCCGACGCCGAGGGCCTGGCCGTGCAAAAACTGGTGCTTGGCGAAACGCTCAGCCCCGCGCAGCGCGAAGATTTGCACCGCCGCGCGCTGGCCAACCCGCTGATCGTCGGCACGGTCGTTTCCGCCGACGGCAAGACCACCGCGATTTTCGGCCGCACCCATCGGGTGGAAAACGAACCCGGCTACCGGCACCAATTGACCGCCGATCTCAAGCAGGTCGTGGCCGAGATGGTGCCCGCGCAGTACGAGGCGCACCTCGCCGGCGCGCCGGTCTTTCAGACCACCTACGACAATTACGTGAGCACCGATCTGCTGACCTTCACCCCGGTGACCATCGTGCTGCTCGCGGCGCTGATGTTGCTGATCTACCGCCGCTGGCGCGCCGTGTGGCTGCCGATGATCTGCATTCTGGTGGCGCTGGTCTGGACGTTGGGCGCGCTGCAACTGGCCGGCAAGGCACTCAACCAGGTGACCAACATCATTCCGCCGTTGCTGCTGGTCATCGGTCTGGCGGTGATCGTCCACGTGATCAACCGTTACGAGGAGGCCTACCTGCTGTCGGGCGACAAGAAGCAGGCGATCCGCCTCGCGGTCGAGCACCTGGTGCTGCCCTGCTTCCTGACCAGCCTGACCACGGCCATCGGTTTCGGCAGCCTGGGCGTCTCGCGCATTCTGCCCATTCGCGAAACGGGTCTGCTGGCGGCGGTCGGCGTGATGATGACCTTCGCCATCGCCATCACCTTCGCGCCGGCGATCCTCGCCCTGCTCAAACCGCCCAAGCCGAAGGTGGCGACCAAGCGTCAGCATGATTTCATCGCCAAACTGCTGGACGCGTGCATCCGCGCCGTGCAATCGCGGCCAAAAACGGTGCTTCTGATTAGCTTGCTGTTCACCGTCGCGGCGCTGATCGGCCTGCCGATGCTGCAGGTCGAAACGAATCTCATCGAATATTTCAAAACCGACAGCGACGTGCGCCGGTCGTATAATTTCCTGGAGAAAAACGTCTCGGGCGCCAACGCCTTCGAATTTTTCATCGAGGGTCAGAGCCCCGATTCGGTGATCGAACCGGCGGTGTTGCGCGCCATCGAGGCCACAGATCGGAAGAGCGTCGTGTAGGGAAAGAGTGTAGATCTCGGTGGT